>NZ_JBIWJA010000032.1:0-75177 GCF_044764905.1 Streptomyces sp. NPDC093586
CGCCCGGTTACATTCCGAACCCGGAAGCTAAGCCTTACAGCGCCGATGGTACTGCAGGGGGGACCCTGTGGGAGAGTAGGACGCCGCCGAACAATCATTCAAAAGGGTTGGACCCCGAACTTCGGTTCCGGGTCCAACCCTTTTTTGTTTTGCGTCACATGGCGTTCACGTAGTGCAACCAGCATCGTCGGTATGAGTAATGCTGCCATGCTCAGGGCCGCCGGCATCGGCGTCGGCGACGAGGTCGTCGTGCCTGCCTTCGGGAACGCGAAGGTCGCCGAATCCGTGGTTCTCGTCGGTGCGTTGCCGGTGTTCGCCGACATAGATCCGGTGACGTACTGCCTCGCCACATCCGCCGTGGAGGCGGTGCTGACACCTCGGACCGCGGCCGTCGTCGCCGTACACCGCTTCGGGCGGCAGGCGGACATGGCCGGGCTGCACGGGATCGGGCAGCGGCACGGGCTACTCGTTCTGGAGCAGGGGGAGACCGACGGGTCGTACGACGAGGTAGCGCGGCGCAGGGAGCGGGCGGCTTATCTCGACGGGAAGTTGAAGGGCGTGCGTACCCCCGACGGGGGCGACGGGCACACCTACCAGCAGTACGTGGTGCGAGTTCCGGGCAACGGCCGGCCCGACCGGGACGCGTTCGCCCGGGCCGTGCGGGAAAGGGGAGTCGACTGCCGCGTGCCGGTGAAGACACCTGTGCACCGGACGCCCGGGTTCCGACGGTGTGTGTCCTTGCCGGAGACGGAGCGGGCCGCCGACGAGACCCTCGCGCTGCCGGTGGACTCGTCGTTGACGAAGCGGGACATGCAGCGGATCGTGGCGGCGTGTAATGCGCTGGGTGGGCTTCTGCAACCCGCGCACTGAAAGCCGTGTTGGGAGCACCCCTCTGTTCGGGGTATGATCTATTCCGTTGCCGCGAGGGAAACCTCGAAAAGGCGACAGGCCCCTATAGCTCAGTCGGTAGAGCGTCTCCATGGTAAGGAGAAGGTCAACGGTTCGATTCCGTTTGGGGGCTCCACAGCAGAAAGGCCCCGCCCAATGGGCGGGGCCTTTCGCATGCCCTGATCCGGTGTGTCAGTCCGTGTGCGGCTCCGGCACCCGCATCGCCAGGATCGCCATGTCGTCGGACGGTGCGTCCGACGCGAAGCGCTCCACCGCGCGCATGATGCGAGCCGCCACCGCGCCCGCCGTCAGGCCCGTGCAGGTGGTCAGGACGTCGGCGAGGCCGTCGTCGCCCAGCATGCGCGTGCCCTCGCGGCGTTCCGTGACGCCGTCCGTGACGCAGAGCAGGACGTCGCCCGGATCCAGGGTGACCGTCTGCTCGTACAGCTCCAGGTCCTCCAGGACGCCCAGGAGCGGCTGGGGTTCGGCGGCCGGTTCCACCGTGCCGTCCTGGCGCAGGCGCAGGGGGAGGGGATGGCCGGCGCAGACGACCTTCAGCTCGGCGCTGCCGTCCTCCTGCGGGCGCATCTCGCCGTAGAGGAGGGTGAGGAAGCGGCTGCGGGCGCCCTCGTCGAGGATGGCGGAGTTGAGGCGTTCCAGGACGGCGGGCCCGCTCAGGCCCTCGCGGGCCAGCAGACGCAGGGCGTGCCGGGCCAGGCCCGTGACGGCTGCCGCGTTCGGGCCCGTACCGCAGACGTCGCCGATGGCGAAGCCGTAGGCGCCGTCGCTGATGGGGAAGAGGTCGTAGAAGTCGCCGCCGACCTCGTTGCCCTCGCCGGCCGCGCGGTAGATGACCTCGACCTCGACACCGTCGATCAGAGGGAGCTCCGGCGGCAGGAGGCTGCGCTGGAGGGACTGGCTGATGGCCGTGCGCTCCGAGTACAGGCGGGCGTTGTCCAGGGCCAGGGCGGCTCGGCGGGACAGGTCCTCGGCGAGTTCCAGGATTTCCTGGCGGAAGTGCTCGTCGGTGGGCTTGCCGAGGGTCAGCATGCCGATGACGCGGTTGCGGGCGACCAGGGGCAGGACCACGGTCTCGCCGCCGACGGCGGAGGCCGTGGCCAGGGTCGGGCCGATGCCGGAGCCGGTCTGCTGGGCGGGGCCGCCGTTCAGGCCGAGGCTGCGCATGGAACTGCGCAGCGCCGCCTGGTGGGCGACCTCGGCGGGGGCCGACCAGACGCGGGCGCCCGGGGTGGGCACCGGGTCGGGTGGGTCGATCTTGGAGAGGAGGGATTTGATGCCGTCGATCAGTTCCTCGTCCTCGTGCAGGACGTACGACAGGTACGGGTCAGAGGCCTGGTCGGCGATGGTGTAGACGGCGCACCAGGTGGCCAGGGTCGGGACCGTCATCTGCGCCATGAGGGCCAGGGTCTGGTCGCGGTCCAGGGTGCCGGCGAGGAGATCGGAGGCCTCGACGAGGAAGCTGAGAGAGCCGCGGCGCAGCCGCTCCAGTTCGCCCAGGCGGGCCGATTCGACGGCCAGGGCGATGCGGTCGGCGGCGAACTGGAGGCGCAGGGCCTCCTCGTTGGAGTACCGGCCGGGGGATTCGGCCGCGACGCCGAGGGAGCCGGTGAGGCGGCCCTCGACCTTGAGCGGGACGGTGACGACGGAGCGCATGCCGGTGCCGCTCAGCAGGGGGACGGCGCCGGGGACCGCGGCGAGGTCGTCGTGGACGGCGGGCATGCGCGCGGAGCCGTAGCGGCCGGGGCCGGCCTCGACGGGGACGCGGGCGAAACGCTGACGGGCCGAGGGCAGACCGGTGGAGGCGCGGACCTCCAGCTCCGTCTCGTCGTCGGTGGCGAGCAGCAGGAAGGCGGCGTCGGCGTCGAGCATGTCGCGGGCGCGTTCGACCGTGCGCTGGAGGAGGCCGTCGAGGTCGTCCGGGGCGGGGGAGCCGATGAACACCTCGAAGGGGTCGGTGCTCTGGCCCTCGGAGGAGCCCCCGGAGTCGGAGGTGGGCACGCGCAGCGGTGTCTGCAGTACGGCACGCTCGTGGTCCCGCACGAGGAGGCAGACGGTGGAGGGCTCGCCGCCGGCGTCACGGACGCGGAGGTGGGAGGCGTAGACCGGGGTGACGCGGCCGTCGGCGCGCCTTATGCCGTAACTGCCCTCCCAGCGGGAGAGCTGGAGCGCCTCGACGATGCCCGTGCCGGTGCCCGGGGTGTGCGGCCAGGCGGCGAGGTCGGCCAGCGGCTTGCCGGTGACCTGCTCGGCCGGGTAGCCGAAGAGTTCCTCGGCGTCCTCGTTCCAGGCGGTGATGGCGCCGGTACGGTCGATCTGGACGACGGCGACGCGGACGCGGCCGTCGGCGACCGGCAGCAGTTCGACAGGGAGGGACGGCCCCGCGCTGCGGGTGCCGACCGCCCGTGCGGGCAGGTCCAGCTGGAACCAGACGTTCTTGTGCGTGGGCGTGTACTCGACGCCCCAGCGGCAGGCCAGGGCCGCGCAGAGCTGGAGCCCGCGTCCGCCCTCGCGATCGGGGCTGCCCATGGTGACGGCCGAGCCCTGGATGGGGACCTCGCGCTCGGGGTAGCGGTCGGCCACCTCGATGCGTACGCCGTCGTCGCTGCGCAGACACACCACGTCGGCGGCGGTACCGGCGTGCACGACGGCATTGGTCACCAGTTCGCTGGTGAGCACCACGGCGTCGTCGACGATGTCGGTGTGGCCCCAGCCCTGGAGGGTGTCGCGGACGAAGGAACGTGCGCTCGCCACCGATCGTCCGACGGGCTCGAAACTGGCGGCCGCGCGCGCGGTGATCACAGAACTCCTCGACCCTCTCTCCACGTCCACGTGCACGTGGACGGCGTCATGGCCGGCCGGCTCGTGCCGCTGCTGCGGCAGGCTGCCCGTCGGCCCGGGATCCGGGGGCTGCTCCCCCGGGATCAGTCCGGTGGTCATGTGTCCGGCCGCCCCTCCGATGCCCGCTCGTCTCGTGCCACCGCCCAGGCCGGACAGAACCGGCATGGCTGGACAGCCGCATGCAAGGTTACTTACCTTCGCCGTCCCCGCGGATGCCGGTCTGCAGTGTTTCCGCCCAGAGGGTGTGCGGACGATGTGCGAAGCTGCCGAACTGTTATGGCCTGGTTCGGCCGGGGTGAAACACTGGGCAAGCTTCTTGTGTGCGTCCGGGCAGGCCGGATGCCGGGCCGGCACGACGGGCAGCAGCCCTGGCGGTGGTCCGGTGAGCCGGGCCGGCACGTGGCGGCGCGGGAAGCACGCGGTAGTAACCGGTCACCGTAGGTGCACCGGGCACAGCAGTAACGGTCGACCCCTGCGGGAGGGACACAGTGGAGTCTGGCGCAGCGACGCGGGCCACGAAGACGCGCGCGAAAGGCGGACAGTCCCTGAGTGGGCAGGGCAGGACACGAGGCGGGACGACGACGGTCGACACGGCGGCGCTGAACCGGCTGCTCACGGCGCTCGTGGCCATGCGGGAGGGGAACTTCCGCAAGCGGCTCACGGTGTCCGGGGACGGCGTGATGTCGGAGATCGCGGCGGTCTTCAACGAGGTGGCCGACCGCAATCTGCATCTCACGGGCGAGCTGGCGCGGGTGCGGCGGATGGTCGGACGTGAGGGAAAGCTCACGGAGCGGCTGGAGACGGGGGCCTGTGAGGGCTCCTGGGCGGCCGCGATCGACAACTCCAACGCGCTCGTGGACGACCTGGTGCGGCCCGTCTCCGAGGTCAGCCGGGTGCTGTCGGCGGTGGCGGACGGTGATCTGTCGCCCCGCATGGAGCTGCGGACGCAGACGGTGGAGGGCACTGGGCATCCGCTGCGCGGCGAGTTCCTGAAGGTCGGACGGACCGTGAACAACCTGGTCGACCAGTTGTCGACGTTCACGGACGAGGTCACGCGGGTGGCCAGTGAGGTCGGTACCGAGGGCAAGCTGGGCGGACAGGCCCAGGTGCGCGGCATGTCCGGATCGTGGAAGGACCTCACGGACTCCGTCAACACGATGGCGCACCGGCTGACCGCGCAGGTGCGGGACATCGCGCTGGTGACGACGGCCGTGGCCAAGGGGGATCTGTCCCGGAAGGTCACGGTTCACGTGGCCGGGGAGATGCTGGAGCTGAAGAACACCGTCAACACGATGGTGGACCAGCTCTCCGCGTTCTCCTCCGAGGTGACGCGCGTCGCCCGTGAGGTGGGTACCGAGGGTGCCCTGGGCGGTCAGGCGCAGGTGCCCGGGGTGGCGGGGGTGTGGAAGGAGCTCACCGACTCCGTCAACACCATGGCCGGGAACCTGACGGCCCAGGTGCGCGGGATCTCCGAGGTGACGACCGCGGTCGCCAACGGTGACCTGTCGCTGAAGGTGACCGTGCCGGCCCGCGGCGAGGTGGCGCAGCTCGCCGAGACGATCAACCAGATGACCGAGACGCTGCGGATCTTCGCGGACGAGGTCACCCGGGTGGCCAACGAGGTCGGTGGTGAGGGACAGCTCGGTGGTCAGGCGAACGTGCCGGGTGCGGCGGGGATCTGGAAGGACCTGACCGACTCCGTCAACACCGTCTTCCGGAACCTGACCACGCAGGTGCGTGACATCGCCGCGGTGACGACGGCGGTGGCCAACGGGGACCTGTCCCAGAAGGTCACGGTCGACGTGGCCGGGGAGATGCTGGAGCTGAAGAACACCGTCAACACGATGGTGGACCAGCTGTCCTCCTTCGGCGCCGAGGTCACCCGCGTGGCCCGGGAGGTCGGTGTCGAGGGCGAGCTGGGCGGCCAGGCGCAGGTGCCGGGCGCGGCGGGTACGTGGAAGGACCTCACCGACTCCGTCAACACGGCGTTCCGCAACCTCACCGGCCAGGTGCGCAACATCGCGCAGGTGACGACGGCCGTGGCCAACGGTGATCTGTCGCAGAAGGTCACCGTGGACGTCTCCGGCGAGATGCTCCAGCTGAAGAACACCGTCAACACGATGGTGGACCAGCTCTCCAGCTTCGCCGACCAGGTGACCCGGATGGCGCGGGACGTGGGCACGGAGGGCCGCCTCGGCGGTCAGGCCCGGGTCGACGGGGTGTCGGGCACCTGGAAGGAGCTCACGGACTCCGTCAACTCGATGGCGGGGAACCTGACCTCCCAGGTGCGCAACATCGCGCAGGTGACGACGGCCGTGGCCCGCGGCGACCTCTCCCAGAAGATCGACGTCGACGCGCGCGGGGAGATCCTGGAACTGAAGAACACCATCAACACGATGGTGGACCAGCTGTCGTCGTTCGCCGAGCAGGTCACGCGCGTGGCGCGCGAGGTGGGTACGGAGGGCCGTCTCGGCGGTCAGGCGCAGGTGCCCGGGGTCGCCGGCGTGTGGCGGGACCTGACCGACTCGGTGAACGGCATGGCCGGCAACCTCACCGCGCAGGTGCGCAACATCGCGCAGGTCGCGACGGCGGTGGCCCGCGGCGACCTCTCCCAGAAGATCACCGTCGACGCGCGCGGGGAGATCCTGGAGCTCAAGAACACGCTGAACACGATGGTGGACCAGCTGTCGTCGTTCGCCCAGGAGGTCACGCGCGTCGCGCGGGAGGTCGGTACCGAGGGCATCCTCGGCGGGCAGGCCGAGGTGCAGGGCGTCTCCGGCACCTGGAAGGACCTCACGCAGTCCGTGAACGGCATGGCCAACAACCTGACCATGCAGGTCCGCAACATCGCCGAGGTCACCACCGCGGTGGCCAAGGGCGACCTGTCGAAGAAGATCACCGTCGACGCCAAGGGCGAGATCCTCGAGCTCGTCACCACCGTCAACACCATGGTCGACCAGCTGTCGTCCTTCGCCGAGCAGGTGACACGGGTGGCGCGCGAGGTGGGTACCGAGGGCATCCTCGGCGGGCAGGCGCACGTGCCGGGTGTCGTGGGCATCTGGAAGGACCTCAGCGACAACGTCAACCTGATGGCGAAGAACCTCACCGTCCAGGTGAGGAACATCTCCCAGGTCGCCGCCGCCGTGGCCAACGGCGATCTGACGCGGACGGTGACGATCGAGGCGCGCGGTGAGGTCGCGCAGCTCGCCGAGACCTTCAACACCATGGTGAAGACGCTGAGTTCGTTCGCGGACCAGGTGACCAAGGTGGCCCGTGAGGTGGGTACGGACGGCATCCTCGGCGGCCAGGCGCACGTGCCGGGTGTGGCCGGTACGTGGAAGGACCTCACCGAGTCGGTGAACCAGATGGCGTCCAACCTGACCGGTCAGGTCCGCAACATCGCCATGGTCACGACCGCCATCGCCAAGGGCGACCTGACCAAGAAGATCGACATCGACGCGCGGGGCGAGATCCTGGAGCTGAAGACCACGATCAACACGATGGTCGACCAGCTGTCCTCCTTCGCCGAGGAGGTGACCCGCGTGGCCCGCGAGGTGGGCACGGAGGGCCAGCTCGGCGGACAGGCACGGGTGCGGGACGTGGACGGCACCTGGCGGGACCTGACCGAGTCCGTGAACGAGATGGCCGGGAACCTGACCCGGCAGGTGCGTGCCATCGCGCGCGTGGCGACCGCGGTGACCCGCGGTGACCTGAACCTGAAGATCGACGTGGACGCCTCCGGTGAGATCCAGGAGCTGCAGGACTACATCAACAAGATGATCGCCAACCTGCGCGACACCACGATCGCCAACAAGGAGCAGGACTGGCTCAAGGGCAATCTCGCCCGCATCTCGGCGCTGATGCAGGGCCGTCGGGACCTTCAGGACGTGGCCTCGCTGATCATGAGCGAGCTGACCCCGGTGGTCTCCGCGCAGCACGGCGCGTTCTTCCTCGCCATGCCGCTCCTCGACGGCCAGGAACCCGGCGCCGGCGGCGACGACGAGTACGAGCTGCGCATGCTCGGCTCGTACGGCTACTCGATGGGGTCGATGCCCACCTCCTTCCGGCCGGGGGAGGCGCTGGTCGGGACGGCCGCCCAGGAGAAGCGCACGATCCTCGTGGAGAACGCGCCGAGCGGCTATCTGAAGATCTCCTCCGGGCTCGGGGAGGCCCCGCCCGCCCAGGTGATCGTCCTGCCGGTGCTGTTCGAGGGGAAGGTGCTCGGCGTCATCGAGCTGGCGTCCTTCACCCCGTTCACGCAGATCCAGAAGGACTTCCTCAACCAGATCGCCGAGATGATCGCGACGAGCGTCAACACCATCTCCGTCAACACCAAGACGGAGGTGCTGCTGAAGCAGTCGCAGGAGCTGACCGAGCAACTGCGTGAGCGCTCGGAGGAGTTGGAGCAGCGGCAGAAGGCGCTGCAGTCCTCCAACGCCGAACTGGAGGAGAAGGCCGAGCTGCTGGCCCGGCAGAACCGCGACATCGAGGTGAAGAACACCGAGATCGAGGAGGCCCGGCAGGTCCTGGAGGAGCGGGCCGAGCAGCTCGCGGTCTCCATGCGCTACAAGAGCGAGTTCCTGGCCAACATGTCGCACGAGCTGCGTACGCCGCTCAACTCGCTGCTGATCCTGGCCAAGTTGCTCGCCGACAACGCCGAGGGCAACCTCTCGCCGAAGCAGGTCGAGTTCGCCGAGACGATCCACGGGGCCGGGTCCGACCTGCTCCAGCTCATCAACGACATCCTCGACCTGTCGAAGGTCGAGGCGGGCAAGATGGACGTCTCTCCGACGCGCATCGCGCTGGTCCAGCTCGTGGACTACGTGGAGGCCACGTTCCGGCCGCTGACCGCGGAGAAGGGCCTCGACCTGTCGGTGCGGGTGTCGCCGGAGCTGCCCGCCACCCTGCACACCGATGAGCAGCGGCTGCTCCAGGTGCTGCGCAACCTGCTGTCCAACGCGGTGAAGTTCACCGACTCGGGAGCGGTCGAGCTGGTCATCCGGCCGGCCCGGGAGGACGTGCCGCAGGCGATCCGGGAGCAGTTGCTGGAGGCCGGTTCGATGACCGACCCGAACGGGGAGCTGATCGCGTTCTCCGTGAGCGACACCGGCATCGGGATCGCGGCCAGCAAGATGCGGGTGATCTTCGAAGCGTTCAAGCAGGCCGACGGCACCACCAGCCGCAAGTACGGCGGCACGGGCCTCGGGCTGTCCATCTCGCGGGAGATCGCGCAGCTGCTGGGCGGTGAGATCCACGCGCAGAGCGAGCCGGGCCGCGGCTCGACGTTCACCCTCTACCTGCCGCTGCACCCGAGCGAACTGCCCCCGCACGGCTACCAGCAGGCCTTGCCGGCCCCCGAGGCGGGCGAGCTGCCGGCCTCCACGAGCGCCTCGGCCGACCGGCCCGAGCTGCCGGGGACGCAGGACGAGGTGTCGGCCGGGACGATGCCCTGCCAGGACTCGCAGAACGGTGCCTCCTCGTTGTTCCGGCGCCGCCGCAGGGCCGTGCCGGAGACCGGGGAGCGGATCGCCTCGCAGGAGCAGCGACCGGCCGACGGGCAGGACGCGGCGTCGCAGCCGCACCGGAACATCCGGTTCGGCGGGCAGAAGGTGCTGATCGTCGACGACGACATCCGCAACGTCTTCGCGCTCACCAGCGTCCTGGAGCAGCACGGCCTGTCCGTGCTGTACGCCGAGAACGGCCGGGAGGGCATCGAGGTCCTGGAGCAGCACGAGGATGTCGCGGTCGTCCTGATGGACATCATGATGCCCGAGATGGACGGGTACGCCACGACGACGGCGATCCGCCGGATGCCCCAGTTCGCCGGTCTCCCGATCATCGCGCTGACCGCCAAGGCGATGAAGGGCGACCGGGAGAAGGCGATCGAGTCGGGAGCCTCCGACTACGTCACCAAGCCGGTCGACCCCGACCACCTGCTGACGGTGATGGAGCAGTGGATGCGTCAGGGGTGAGCGGCACGTCCGGGCGGTGTGCGAATGTGGGGTGCGTGAGCGTGGCGGGAGCCTCGGGGGCCGCGCGGAGTCGCTGACTCAGTGTGCTCGCCATCGTGTAGAAGCACGTGAATCGGGGAACCTTCTGGTCTCCCGCCGCGTTTCTGCTACGTACACAGTGACATCGCGGTGACAGGGTGTGGCGACGGGCGGGGTGCGGCTACGATGACCGGCACAAGGACGGGCGACGCAAGGGAGTCGTCCCCTGGGGCGGCGCCCGCCGGTGCTGCCCCAAGTCCTGCGGACAGGGGAGGCCCCACGCCGGGGCGAGGAGGGCGGGCCATGGTGCAGAAGGCCAAGATCCTCCTGGTCGATGACCGGCCGGAGAATCTGCTGGCGCTGGAGGCGATCCTCTCGGCGCTCGATCAGACGCTGGTGCGGGCATCGTCCGGGGAGGAAGCGCTCAAAGCACTGCTCACGGACGACTTCGCAGTCATTCTGCTGGACGTCCAGATGCCGGGCATGGACGGTTTCGAGACCGCCGCGCACATCAAGAGGCGGGAGCGGACCCGGGACATCCCGATCATCTTCCTCACCGCGATCAATCACGGCCCGCACCACACCTTCCGTGGGTACGCGGCCGGCGCGGTGGACTACATCTCCAAGCCGTTCGACCCGTGGGTGCTGCGCGCGAAGGTCTCCGTCTTCGTCGAGCTCTACATGAAGAACTGCCAGCTGCGCGAGCAGGCGGCACTGCTGCGCCTGCAGTTGGAGGGCGGCGGCAAGTCCGCGGGTGCCGAGACCAAGGAGCCGGCGGGGCTGCTCGCCGAGCTGTCGGCGCGGCTCGCGGCCGTCGAGGAGCAGGCCGAAGCGCTCTCCAAGCAGCTGGGCGACGAGTCGACCGACGCGGCGGCGGTGGCGACGGCGGCCCATCTGGAGCGCAAGCTCACGGGCCTGCGCCGGGCCCTGGACGCCCTCGAACCGGGTTCCTCCGGAGGCCAGGCCGCGGTGAACTGAGGCTGTCGGTGGGACGGTCGGTGAAGGCATGTCAGCGTCCGTACCCACCGCGTCAGTTCCGGACGCGCCCACGGACGACACGAACGGGTGAAGCGGTGGGCACACGTGTCGACCGCCGTCTCCCCCGGTAATCTCACCCCCATGGCCTCACGTCCCTCCGCAGCCAAGAAGCAGCCCGCCAAGAAGGCGGCGGCTCCCGCGAAGGCTCCGGCGAGGAAGGCCGCGGCGAAAAAGGCTCCCGCGAAGAAGGCGCCCGCCAAGAAGGCCCCGGCGAAGAAGCCCGCGCCCGCACCGGTGTCCAGTCCGACCGGCGGCGTCTACCGGCTCGTACGCGCCCTCTGGCTGGGTATCGCGCACGCCGTCGGCGCCGTCTTCCGCGGCATAGGCCAGGGCGCGAAGAACCTCGACCCGGCGCACCGCAAGGACGGTGTCGCGCTCCTGCTGCTCGGCATGGCGCTGATCGTCGCCGCCGGTACCTGGGCGGACCTGAAAGGCCCTGTCGGCGACCTCGTCGAGATCCTGGTGACCGGAGCCTTCGGCCGGCTCGACCTGCTCGTGCCCATCCTGCTCGGCGCCATCGCCGTACGTCTGATCCGGCATCCGGAGAAACCCGAGGCCAACGGCCGGATCGTGATCGGCCTGTCCGCCCTCGTCGTCGGTGTGCTCGGCCAGGTGCACATCGCCTGCGGCTCGCCGGTCCGCGGCGCCGGCATGCAGCCCATAAGAGACGCCGGCGGACTGATCGGCTGGGGCGCGGCGACCCCGCTGTCGTACACGATGACCGACGTGCTCGCAGTGCCGCTGCTCGTACTGCTCACGGTCTTCGGGCTGCTGGTCGTCACGGCCACACCGGTCAACGCCGTCCCGCAGCGGCTGCGGCTGCTCGGGGTGCGGCTCGGACTCGTCCACGACCCGCAGGCGGACGGGTTCACCGACGACGACGAGCGGTACGACGAACAGTGGCGCGAGTCGCTGCCCGCACGCCCCCGCAGGCGCGGGGGGGCGCCCGTCACGGAGCCCTACGACCCCTACGACCCTGACGGCGTCGTCGAGCAGGAGGCGCCCGCCCGGCGCCGCGGCCGGCCCCGCCGGTCCGCCGTGCCGCAGCCCGACGCGAACCGGCCGATGGACGCCGTGGACGTCGCCGCCGCGGCCGCCGCCGCGCTCGACGGCGCCGTCCTGCACGGGATGCCGCCGTCCCCACTGGTCGCCGACCTCACCCAGGGCGTGAGCACGGGGGAGCGCGAGCCGACGACACCGACGTCCACGCCGGTCCCGGCCGTGCGGCCGCAGCCGGGGAAGCTCAGGAAGGTCCCGGCCGGCACGGGGGTGCCCGACCTCACCAAGACCCCGCCCCCGCAGGAACGGGAGCTTCCGCCGCGCGCCGAGCAGCTCCAGCTCTCCGGCGACATCACGTACTCTCTGCCGTCCCTCGACCTCCTCACGCGCGGTGGCCCCGGCAAGTCGCGCAGCGCGGCCAACGACGCGATCGTCCACGCGCTGACCACCGTCTTCACGGAGTTCAAGGTCGACGCGGCCGTCACCGGCTTCACCCGCGGCCCGACGGTCACGCGGTACGAGGTCGAGCTCGGACCCGCCGTGAAGGTGGAGCGGATCACCGCGCTGACCAAGAACATCGCGTACGCCGTCGCCAGCCCCGACGTGCGGATCATCAGCCCGATCCCCGGCAAGTCCGCGGTCGGCATCGAGATCCCCAACACCGACCGGGAGATGGTCAACCTCGGCGACGTGCTGCGGCTCGCGGAGTCCGCCGAGGACGACGACCCGATGCTGGTCGCCTTCGGCAAGGACGTCGAGGGCGGCTACGTCATGCACTCCCTGGCGAAGATGCCGCACATGCTGGTCGCCGGTGCGACCGGCTCCGGCAAGTCGTCCTGCATCAACTGCCTGATCACCTCGATCATGATGCGGGCTACCCCGGAGGACGTCCGGATGATCCTGGTCGACCCCAAGCGCGTCGAGCTGACGGCGTACGAGGGCATCCCGCACCTGATCACGCCGATCATCACCAACCCGAAGCGGGCCGCCGAGGCGCTCCAGTGGGTCGTGCGGGAGATGGACCTGCGCTACGACGACCTCGCGGCCTACGGTTACCGGCACATCGACGACTTCAACCGCGCCGTGCGCGAGGGCAAGGTCAAACCGCCCGAGGGCAGCGAGCGCGAGCTCCAGCCCTATCCGTACCTGCTGGTGATCGTGGACGAGCTGGCCGACCTGATGATGGTGGCGCCGCGGGACGTCGAGGACGCGATCGTGCGGATCACGCAGCTCGCGCGGGCGGCCGGCATCCACCTCGTGCTCGCCACGCAGCGGCCGTCGGTGGACGTCGTCACCGGTCTCATCAAGGCGAACGTGCCCTCCCGGCTGGCCTTCGCCACCTCCTCGCTGGCGGACTCGCGGGTCATCCTCGACCAGCCCGGCGCGGAGAAGCTGATCGGCAAGGGCGACGGCCTCTTCCTGCCGATGGGCGCGAACAAGCCGACCCGTATGCAGGGCGCGTTCGTGACCGAGGAGGAGGTCGCGGTCGTCGTCCAGCACTGCAAGGACCAGATGGCGCCCGTCTTCCGGGAGGACGTCGTCGTCGGCACCCAGCAGAAGAAGGAGATCGACGAGGACATCGGCGACGACCTCGACCTGCTGTGCCAGGCCGCCGAGCTGGTCGTCTCCACCCAGTTCGGGTCGACGTCCATGCTCCAGCGCAAGCTCCGCGTCGGCTTCGCCAAGGCGGGACGTCTGATGGACCTGATGGAGTCGCGGGGCATCGTCGGACCGAGCGAGGGGTCGAAGGCCCGTGACGTCCTGGTGAAGGCCGACGAGCTGGACGGCGTGCTCGCGGTGATCCGGGGGGAGACCGAGGGGTAGGGAGGGTACGCGCGGATCACCTCGCGTGGCGGATCAGGGCGGCCGGCCGGCCGATCGTGACTCACCCGTTAGGGATCATTGGGCAACCGTTTCCTCATGGCGTACGTCACGTTGAGGGAAGGGACGAAGAGGTACACCGTCATCGGGACACGAAGCCATACCGATGGCGCACAAGTCCCGCCGTCCGGTTGCCCCACCCGTTTGCACCCCCCCTAGACTGAACGTCCAGCACAGGCGGCTATACGCTCGAAAGGCGCCCCCGTGTCCATCGGCAACTCCCCTGAAGACGAGCGTCCGATCGAAGGCGTGTCCGAAGACGTTTCTGAGGACGTCCGCCCCTCCGTCGGCCGCGTCCTGCAACAGGCACGCATCGCCGCCGGGTTGACCGTCGACGACATCAGCAGCGCCACCCGCGTCCGTGTCGCCATCGTGCACGCCATCGAGGCGGACGACTTCACGCCGTGCGGCGGCGACGTCTACGCCCGCGGCCACATCAGGACCCTGGCCAAGGCCGTCCGGCTCGACCCGGCCGAGCTTCTCGCGCAGTACGACGCCGAGCACGGCGGACGCCCGGCCCCGACACCCGCCGCACCCCTGTTCGAGGCGGAACGCATCCGTCCGGAGCGGCGCGGTCCCAACTGGACCGCGGCGATGGTCGCCGCGATCGTCGCCGTGATCGGTTTCGTCGGGTTCACGTTCGTCAAGGGCGGCGACAGCGGTGGTTCCGAGGCGAGCGTCGCCGAAGGCGCCCAGCCGACGGCCGGGACGTCCGCCTCGGCGACGGCCCCGCCCAAGAAACCGGCCGCTCCCAAGCCGGTCCCGACCGACAGCGCCATCGCCGCCGTGCCGCGGGACAAGGTGACCGTCAAGGTCAGCGCGACCGAGGGCCGCAGCTGGATCTCCGTCAAGGACCACAGCGGCCGGCGACTCTTCGACGGCCTGCTGGAGCAGGGCGCCTCCAAGACGTTCCAGGACAGCGAGAAGGTCGACCTCGTCCTCGGTGACGCCGGCGCCATCCAGCTGTACGTCAACGGCAAGAAGATCGAGGACGACTTCCAGCCGGGTGCCGTGGAGCGGCTGACGTACACGAAGGGTGACCCGCAGGTCGGGTAAGCGGACCGAGGGGACGAGTCGCTACGGGGTTGGCCAAGATCGGCCAACCCCGTCGACGTGGGCCGTCCGCGGGACGAAGTAGTCTTGAGCCCATGCCTGAAAGCCGTACCGTCGCACTCGTCACCCTTGGCTGCGCCCGTAACGAGGTGGACTCGGAGGAGCTCGCAGGCCGTCTGGAGGCGGACGGCTGGAAGCTCGTCGAGAACGCCGAGGAAGCGGACGTCGCCGTCGTGAACACGTGCGGCTTCGTCGAGGCCGCCAAGAAGGACTCCGTCGACGCCCTCCTGGAGGCCAACGATCTCAAGGGTCACGGCAGAACGCAGGCCGTGGTGGCCGTGGGCTGCATGGCCGAGCGGTACGGCAAGGAGCTCGCCGAGGCCCTGCCGGAGGCCGACGGCGTCCTCGGCTTCGACGACTACGCCGACATCTCCGACCGGCTGCAGACCATCCTCAGCGGGGGTGTCCACGCCGCGCACACCCCGCGCGACCGGCGCAAGCTGCTGCCCATCAGCCCCGCCGAACGCCAGGAGGCCGGCGCCGCCGTCGCCCTGCCCGGGCACGGCCCGGCCGACCTCCCCGACGGCGTCGCCCCCGCCTCCGGGCCCCGCGCGCCCCTGCGCCGCCGCCTGGACGGCTCCCCGGTCGCCTCGGTGAAGCTGGCCTCCGGTTGTGACCGGCGCTGCTCCTTCTGCGCCATCCCGTCCTTCCGCGGCTCCTTCATCTCGCGCCGCCCGAGCGACGTGCTGAACGAGACGCGGTGGCTGGCCGAGCAGGGCGTCAAGGAGATCATGCTGGTCTCCGAGAACAACACCTCCTACGGCAAGGACCTCGGCGACATCCGCCTGCTGGAGTCCCTGCTGCCCGAGCTCGCCGAGGTCGCCGGCCTCGAGCGGGTGCGTGTGAGCTACCTTCAGCCGGCCGAGATGCGCCCGGGCCTGATCGACGTGCTGACCTCGACGCCGAAGGTCATGCCCTACTTCGACCTGTCCTTCCAGCACTCCGCGCCGAACGTGCTGCGGGCCATGCGCCGCTTCGGTGACACCGACCGCTTCCTGGAACTGCTGGACACCATTCGGAGCAAGGCCCCCGAGGCGGGCGTGCGGTCCAACTTCATCGTCGGCTTCCCCGGCGAGTCCGAGGCCGACCTCGCCGAGCTGGAGCGGTTCCTGAACCACGCGCGGCTCGACGCCATCGGCGTCTTCGGCTACTCCGACGAGGAGGGCACCGAGGCGGCGACCTACGAGAACAAGGTCGACGAGGACGTCGTCGCCGAGCGGCTGGCGCGCGTGTCCCGGCTGGCCGAGGAACTCGTCTCGCAGCGGGCCGAGGAGCGGGTCGGCTCGACCGTGCGGGTACTCGTGGAGTCCGTGGACGAGGACGGCGTGTACGGGCGCGCGGCCCACCAGGCGCCGGAGACGGACGGCCAGGTGCTGCTCACGGGCGGCGAAGGTCTGAGTGCCGGTCGTATGGTCGACGCGAAGGTGGTCGGTACGGAGGGTGTCGACCTGGTGGCCGAACCGCTGCCGGGCTCGCCCGCGTGGAGCGAGGAGGCGGCCAGATGACCGGAGTCCCGGCGTCCGCGGCGGGCGGCTCCTCCAGTGCGCGCAGGACCGGCCCGCGCGGCGCCACGGGCGCGGCGCACGAACCGGCCGAGCGCAAGACGTCGGGGGGCGCCGTGGAACGGGGTGCGACCGAGGGCGGTGCCGGCGGACGCGGCGGCAAGATCGCGGCCGCCGCCGTGAACCAGGCGAGCGTCTGGAACGTCGCCAATCTCCTGACGATGCTCAGGCTGCTCCTCGTGCCGGCTTTCGTCGCCCTCATGCTGGGCAACGGCGGATACGACCCGGCATGGCGTTCGTTCGCCTGGGCGTCCTTCGCCATCGCCATGATCACCGACCTCTTCGACGGTCATCTGGCCCGCACCTACAACCTCGTCACGGACTTCGGGAAGATCGCCGACCCCATCGCCGACAAGGCGATCATGGGGGCGGCGCTGATCTGTCTCTCCGCACTGGGCGACCTGCCGTGGTGGGTCACGGCCGTCATCCTGGGCCGGGAACTCGGGATCACCCTGCTGCGTTTCCTGGTCATTCGGTACGGCGTCATCCCCGCGAGCCGCGGCGGCAAGCTGAAGACCCTCACTCAGGGCGTGGCCGTCGGCATGTACGTCCTGGCCCTGACGGGGCCCCTGGCCACCCTGAGGTTCTGGGTGATGGCCGCGGCGGTCGTCCTGACCGTGGTGACCGGGCTGGACTATGTGAAGCAGGCCATTGTCCTGCGCCGGCAGGGAATCGCCGAGCGCAGGGCGGCGTTGAAGGGGACAGAAGGGTGAGTTCCACGGCTGCCGACGTGGTGCGACTACTCACGGTGAAGGGCGAGACCCTCGCGATCGCCGAGTCGCTGACCGGTGGCCTGGTGTCGGCCGGGATCACGGCGGTCCCGGGGGCGTCGAAGGTGTTCCGGGGATCGGTGACCGCCTACGCCACGGAACTGAAGCACGGGCTGCTCGGTGTCGACGCCGAGCTGCTGGCGGCTCGAGGAGCGGTGGACCCGCAGGTCGCGGCGGAGATGGCGGTCGGCGTGCGCAAGGCGCTGGGAGCCGACTGGGGCATCGCGACGACGGGTGTCGCAGGCCCCGACCCACAGGACGGACAGCCGGTCGGGACGGTCTACGTGGCCGTGCACGGACCTTTCGCATCACGGGACGGTTCCGCCTCTGGCGGAAAAGTGGAGGCGTTGCGGTTGAACGGCGACCGCGCGGAAATTCGTATGGAGAGTGTACGGAGCGTGCTCGCACTCCTTCTGAGGGAGCTCGCGGGCGAACAGACCGGAAATGAGCGGGCACAGGATACGGAACGGAACGGGGGGTTTTGATGTTTGCAGCCCTGAGTGAACACGACATCGCTCCCCGCACGGCCGCGGCGCGAGGCGGTACGGTGGGGCGAGAAGGATGCGGCTACGCGGTCCGAGGAGGGAGCCACCGATGATTCTGCTCCGTCGCCTGCTGGGTGACGTGCTGCGTCGGCAGCGCCAACGCCAGGGCCGTACTCTGCGCGAAGTCTCCTCGTCCGCCCGAGTCTCGCTCGGCTATCTCTCCGAGGTGGAGCGGGGGCAGAAGGAGGCGTCCTCCGAACTGCTGTCCGCCATCTGCGACGCGCTGGACGTACGGATGTCCGAACTCATGCGAGAAGTGAGCGACGAACTCGCCCTCGCGGAGCTGGCCCAGTCCGCAGCGGCCACGTCGAGCGAATCCGTGCCCGCGCCGGTTCGTCCGATGCTGGGTTCTGTGTCGGTGGCCGGTGTGCCGCCGGAACGAGTGACCATCAAGGCGCCCGCGGAAGCGGTGGACGTCGTGGCCGCCTGAGCAGCCGCGCGTCGGCGTCCGAGGCCCCGGCCAGGGCCTCTCCGGGAGAGACCGGAGGGGTGCGGTCGGGGTTCTTGCGTATCCGGGCGGGCGTCGGCCGACGGCACATCCGCCCGTTTGCCGGTCCGTGACGCTGCGGTCATCGTGGAAGGACACGGACGGGGGAGAACCGACGGAGGTGCGGATGTACGTCGTCAAGAGCCCTTTGTCCGACGCCAATCTCAAGATCGTCTCCGAGGCGCTGCAGGGCGCTCTCGTCGACCTGGTGGACCTGGCCCTGGTCGCGAAGCAGATCCACTGGAACGTCGTCGGCCCGCGTTTCCGCTCCGTGCATCTCCAGCTGGACGAGGTCGTCGCTACCGCGCGCAAACACTCCGACACCGTGGCGGAGCGTGCCTCGGCGCTCGGTGTGTCACCGGACGGGCGGGCCGCGACGGTGGCCGTCGGCAGCGGCATCGGCGTGACGCCCGAGGGCTGGGTGGACGACACCACCGCGGTGGGGACGATCGTGGACGCGCTGGGCGCGGTGATCACACGGATGCGGGAGCGGATCACCGCGACGGGGGAGCCGGACCCCGTGAGCCAGGACATCTTCATCCAGGTCACGGCCGATCTCGAGAAGCAGCATTGGATGTTCCAAGCCGAAAACGGATGACCTCGGCGGCCGTGCGCCGGGCGGCCGCGCTGGGGCTCGGCGCGCTGTGGTGCTGGGCGGTGCTGCGGCTGGCGCTGGTGCCCGGCGCCGGTGCGGTCGAGGGGGCGGTCGCGGTCGGCGGGTGGGGGCTGAGCGTGTTGCCGGTGCACTGTGCGCCCCGGCGCCAGGCCGCGGGGGCCGTCGGTGCGGGGTGGTGGCGCCGGGCTCTGCGGGCGGTGATGCGAGCCTCGGCCTCGGCGCGTTCCGGGCGGCGCACGGGGACCGGGCCGTCGGAATCTGCTGAACGATAGCGCGGGCTGCGATGGCGGACGCTTCACATCGGGCTTCGGCCCCGCTGACGAACTGTCGGTGTCACGCCTTGCCGAATGTCTCCCCGAACGGGCGCGCTGCCGGTCGGCTGGGCGACGCCCGAGTGGCCGGCGGGGTTCACGCCTTTCTCCGCCGTCGTCCGGCGCCGGTGGCCCCGCCCGGCAGCGGGGCGGGGCCCGCCTGGCAGACGGGGCACCAGTACGTGGGACGGCTGCGGGAGCCGTCGCCCTGGTCGGCGAGACGGACGGATGTGCCGCAGCGCAGGCACGGGCGGGGCGCGCGGCCGTAGACGAACAGGTCCTGGCCGGGCAGGCCCGTCGTGCGACGGACCGGACGGTCGCGGTTGGTCTCCAGGAGCCTTTTGGCGAGCGCGGGCAGTTTCGCGGCCCGGCCGGCGGGCAGTTCGCCCACCGGGAGCCACGGGGTGACGCCGAGCAGGAAACAGAGCTCGCACTTGTAGATGTTGCCGATCCCGGCGAGATTGCGCTGGTCGAGCAGGGCCTCGCCCAGGGGGCGGGCCGGGTCCTCGAGGAGGTTGGCCAGGGCCTGCTCGGGATCCCAGTCCGGGCCCAGCAGGTCCGGGCCGAGATGGCCGACGGCGCGCTGTTCGTCGGCGGTGCGCAGGAGCTCCAGCACCGGGAGACGGTAGCCGACGGCCGTACGGTCCGCGGTGGCGAGGACGACGCGGATCTGGTGCGCAGGACCACCGCTCCAGCGTCGGCCGGCGGCGAACACCTTCCAGGCACCGTCCATCCGGAGATGTGAGTGCAGCGTCAGGCCGCCCTCGATACGGGTGAGCAGGTGCTTGCCGCGCGGGGTGACGTCCAGGACGGTGCGGCCGGTGAGGTCGACCGTCGCGTACCGGGGCACGCGGAAGTCGCTGCGGGTCAGCGCCCTGCCCGCCAGGGCGCCGTGCAGCCTCTGCGCGGTCTGCCAGACCGTGTCTCCCTCGGGCATGGGTCAAGGGTGACAGGCTCACGCCCGGATGCGCAGGCCCCGCGGGGTGGCGATGAAGCCCGCCTCTTCCAGGAGAGCGCCGAAGGGCGACGTCAGGGCCGCGGCGCCGTTGACGCGTTCCACCGTGACCGTGCCGAGGGAACCCGCACGGGCAGCGGTGGCGAGGGCCTCCGCGGCGGCGCGCAGAGCGGGATCCTCGGCCGGCGGACCGTCCGGGGCGGAGGGCCACAGCAACAGGGTCTTGCCGCCGCGCTCCATGTACAGCACCGGCTCCCCCTCCACCAGCACCACCAGGGACCCCGCCTTGCGGCCCGGTTTGTGCGTGGCTCCGGCCGGGGGCTCGGGCCAGCCCAGGGCCGCGCCGTAGGCGTTCGCCGGGTCGGCGGCGGCCAGGACGACGGCCCGGGAAGCGGGGGAGGGACGACCGCCACGGCCGGGGGGACCGGCGTCGTACGAGCCGCGCGGGAGGCCGGAACCGCCCTGGGTGCCACCGCCCCACGGGCCACCGGCAGATGGCCGGGCGTGGTCGCGTGGGAAGACGTGGTCACCTCGCGGGGGCGACGGGGCGGGCGCGGAGACTCCGGCGGGGCCGTCCGGGCCGTCGGCCTCTGCGTGACCGCCGTCCGTGAAGTCGCCGAAGGGGGAAGCGCTGAAGGCCCGGTCGTCCGGCGCGGAGCCGTCGGGCGAGGCGGGCCCTGCGGGGCCGCCGCTGCCGAAGCCCGCTCGGCCGGGGTGGCCGTCGCCGCGCTCACGGGCGCCCGCGACCGCACGCAACCGGTCCACCGCGCCCTCCATGGCGAACTGTGCCGCGCCGAGTCCCTCCACGACATAGCCGCGCCGGGCCTGTCCGCTCTCCTCGAAGGCGGCCAGGATGCGGTACACCGCCGAGAAGCCTCCCTCGACGCCCTCGGCGGCGACGGCGCCGCGGGTCACCACGCCGTGCCGGTCCAGCAGCGTGCGCGCCAGGGCGTGGGCGCGCACCGTGGGGTCCGCCTCGCGGGCCGGGAGCAGCGACCACCGGCCCGCGACCGTCGGCGGGCCCGAGCGGGACGTGGCGCGGGCGGCGGCCGTCAGCGAGCCGTAGCGTCCCCGCGGCACCGCGCGCCTGGCACGGTGAGCGGTGGCGCCCGCGGTACGCCCCGAGCCCAGCAGGGCGCGCAGGGGCGCCAGTGTGTCGTTCGTCAGCCGTCCGGACCAGGCCAGGTCCCACAGGGCGTCGGCCAGCTGCGGGTCCGTGACGTCCGGGTGCGTGGTGGTGCGGACCTGGTCGGCGATCTGCCGGAAGAACAGGCCGTAACCGCCGGAGAGGCTGTCCAGGACGGACTGGTGGAGAGCGGTCGTCTCCAGGGGGTGCGGAGGCGGCAGGAGTACCGGGGCCGCGTCCGCGAGGTACAGCGAGACCCAGCCGTCCTTGCCGGGCAGGGAACCCGCTCCCGCCCACACCACCTCGCCGGCGGCCGTGAGCTCGTCCAGCATCGCCGGCGTGTAGTCCGCCACCCGGGACGGCAGGACGAGCTTCTCCAGCGCGGACGCGGGCACGGACGCGCCCTGCAACTGCTCGACGGCCCGCAGCAGCCCGTCGACGCCGCGCAGGGCGTGTCCCTTGCCGATGTGCTGCCACTGGGGCAGGAACTGGCCGAGCGCGGCCGGCGGCACCGGCTCCAGCTCGTGCCGCAGCGCGGCCAGGGAACGGCGGCGCAACCGGCGCAGTACCGTCGCGTCGCACCACTCCTGGCCGATCCCGGCCGGATGGAACTCGCCCTGTACGACCCGGCCGGCCGCCGCGAGCCGCTGCAGGGCCCCCTCGGTCACCGCGACGCCCAGACCGAAGCGGGCGGCGGCGGTGACCGACGTGAACGGCCCGTGGGTACGCGCGTGGCGGGCGAGCAGGTCGCCGAGCGGATCCTTGACCGGCTCGGTGAAGGCCTCGGGCACGCCCACGGGCAGCGCCGTGCCCAGCGCGTCGCGCAGCCGGCCCGCGTCCTCGATCGCCGCCCAGCGGTCGACGCCGGCGATCCGGACCCTGATGGCGCGGCGGGCCGCGGCCAGCTCCCGTGCCCACTGCGGTTCCGCGCCGCGCTCGGCCAGCTCGGCGTCCGTGAGCGGGCCGAGCACGCGCAGCAGGTCCGCGACGCCCTCCGGGTCCTTGACGCGCCGGTCCTCGGTGAGCCACTGCAGTTCGCGCTCCAGCTCGCCCAGCACGTCCGCGTCGAGCAGCTCGCGCAGCTCCGCCTGGCCGAGCAGCTCGGCCAGCAGCCGCGAGTCCAGCGACAGGGCCGCGGCCCGGCGCTCGGCGAGCGGCGAGTCGCCCTCGTACAGGAACTGGGCGACGTATCCGAACAGCAGGGAGCGGGCGAACGGGGACGGTTCCGGGGTGGTGACCTCGACCAGGCGCACCTTGCGGGACTCCACGTCGCCCATCAGCTCGACCAGCCCCGGCACGTCGAAGACGTCCTGGAGGCACTCGCGGACCGCTTCCAGGACGATCGGGAACGAGCCGTACTCGCTCGCCACCTCCAGCAGCTGCGCGGCACGCTGGCGCTGCTGCCACAGCGGGGTGCGCTTGCCGGGGCTGCGGCGCGGCAGCAGCAGCGCGCGGGCGGCGCACTCCCGGAAACGGGACGCGAACAGGGCCGACCCGCCCACCTGGTCGGTGACGATCCGGTCGACGTCAGCCTTGTCGAAGACGACGTCGGCCGCGCCGACGGGCGCCTGCTCGGCGTCGTACTCCAGGCCGGGCTTCGACGGTTCCTGGTCGAGCAGGTCCAGGCCCATCAGGTCGGCGTCCGGCAGGCGCAGCACGATGCCGTCGTCGGCGTGCATGACCTGGGCGTCCATGCCGTACCGCTCGGACAGGCGGGCGCCGAGCGCGAGCGCCCAGGGGGCGTGGACCTGGGCGCCGAAGGGCGAGTGGACCACGACGCGCCAGTCGCCCAGCTCGTCGCGGAAGCGCTCCACGACGATGGTGCGGTCGTCGGGCACGTGGCCGCAGGCCTCGCGCTGCTCGTCGAGGTACGCCAGCACGTTGTCCGCCGCCCACGCGTCCAGGCCCGCGGTGACCAGGCGCAGTCGGGCGTCCTCCGTGCCGAGGGAGCCGACCTCGCGCAGGAAGGCGCCGAGCGCGCGGCCCAGTTCGAGGGGGCGGCCCAGCTGGTCGCCCTTCCAGAAGGGCAGCCGGCCCGGTACGCCCGGAGCGGGGGAGACCAGCACCCGGTCGCGTGTGATGTCCTCGATGCGCCAGGAGCTCGTGCCGAGCGTGAAGACGTCCCCGACCCGGGACTCGTACACCATCTCCTCGTCGAGCTCGCCGACCCGGCCGCCGCCCTTCTTGGGGTCGGTGCCGGCGAGGAAGACCCCGAAGAGCCCGCGGTCGGGGATCGTCCCCCCGGAGGTGACGGCGAGGCGCTGCGCGCCCGGGCGGCCGGTGACGGTCCCCGCGACCCGGTCCCACACCACGCGCGGGCGCAGCTCGGCGAAGGCGTCGGAGGGATAGCGGCCCGCGAGCATGTCCAGGACGGCCGTGAAGGCCGACTCCGGGAGCGAGGCGAAGGGGGCGGCGCGGCGGACGGTGGCGAGCAGGTCGTCGACCCGCCAGGTGTCCAGCGCGGTCATCGCGACCAGCTGCTGGGCCAGCACGTCCAGCGGATTGGCGGGGATCCTCAGGGCCTCGATGGCGCCGCTGCGCATCCGCTCGGTGACCACGGCGGCCTGCACCAGGTCGCCGCGGTACTTGGGGAAGACCACGCCCGTGGAGACCGCGCCGACCTGATGGCCCGCGCGGCCGACGCGCTGGAGACCGGAGGCGACGGAGGGCGGTGACTCGACCTGGACCACGAGGTCGACGGCGCCCATGTCGATGCCCAGCTCCAGACTGGAGGTGGCGACCACGGCCGGCAGGCGCCCCGCCTTGAGGTCCTCCTCGACCAGGGCGCGCTGCTCCTTGGAGACCGAGCCGTGGTGGGCGCGGGCGATCACGGGCGGTGCGCCCAGGGCCGCCCCGGAGCCGCCCATGAGGTCGGCGGGGGAGTGGTGCTCGCCCAGGGGCTCGCCGGTCGCCCGCTCGTATGCGATCTCGTTGAGCCTGTTGCACAGGCGCTCGGCCAGGCGGCGGGAGTTGGCGAAGACGATGGTGGAGCGGTGCGACTGGACGAGGTCGGCGATGCGCTCCTCGACGTGCGGCCAGATCGACGGGCGCTCGGCGCCCTCGCCGCCGTCGGCGACCGGGGAGCCGCCGAGCTCCCCCAGATCCTCGACCGGGACGACGACGGAGAGGTCGAACTCCTTGCCCGACTCCGGCTGGACGATCTCCACCTTGCCGCGGGGGGCGAGGAAGCGGGCGACCTCGTCCACCGGACGGACCGTCGCCGACAGGCCGATCCGGCGAGCCGGCTTCGGCAGCAGCTCGTCCAGCCGCTCCAGGGTGAGCGCGAGGTGGGCGCCGCGCTTGGTGCCCGCCACCGCGTGCACCTCGTCCAGGATCACCGTCTCCACGCCGGTCAGCGCGTCGCGCGTGGCCGACGTCAGCATCAGGAACAGGGACTCCGGGGTCGTGATCAGGATGTCCGGCGGCCGGGTGGCCAGGGCCCGGCGCTCGGCGGCCGGGGTGTCGCCCGAGCGGATGCCGACCTTCACCTCCGGCTCGGGCAGCCCGAGCCGGACGGACTCCTGGCGGATGCCGGTCAGCGGACTGCGCAGGTTGCGCTCGACGTCGACGGCCAGGGCCTTGAGCGGGGAGACGTACAGCACCCGGCAGCGCTTCCTCGGGTCGGCCGGCGGGGGCGTGGAGGCCAGCTGGTCCAGGGCGGCGAGGAAGGCGGCCAGCGTCTTGCCGGAACCGGTGGGAGCGACCACCAGCACGTCCGAGCCCTCCGCGATGGCCTGCCACGCGCCCGCCTGGGCGGCGGTGGGCGCGGAGAAGGCCCCCGTGAACCAGCCGCGGGTCGCGGGGGAGAAGCCGTCCAGGGCTCGGTGTGCGGAGCTGACCATGGACCCATCGTGCACCCGGGCACTGACAATCGCCCTGAACTGGGCGGACGCGGTGGCGGCCTCGTTCCCGGGCTCGGACCGGGCCGTGCCGGAGGGGCGCCGGAAAAGCGCCGGAGGGGCGGGACGGCTGCGCCGGAGGGGCGGGACGGCTGATCGCCGTACGGGGTGGCCGCGTGTCCCGGCCGGGGGCCCGCCGATGACGCCGGGGCGTCCGGGTGGCGGAGAATGGCCCCATGGCGGGATCGGGTGAGCGGGCGCGGCACTGGCGGTACGCCGAACTGCCCGGCGTCGATCTGCTGCGCGCCCAGTACATACGGAAGACGTTCGTCCGGCACACGCACGAGCACTTCGTCATCGCCGCCATCGCCGACGGCGTCGAGATCTTCCACCACGGCGGGAGCGACCGGTACGCCGGCGCCGGATCGCTCGCACTGGTCAATCCCGACACCCCGCACACGGGCCGGGCCGGTGTGCCGGAGGGCTGGCGGTACGGGGCGGTCTACCCGGCGCCCGAGCTGGTGGCCGCGATCGCGGCGGAGACGACCGCACTGCGCGGCACGCCGGGCTTCGTCCGGCCGGTGCTCGACGACCCGTACGCCGTCGAGCTGGTGCACCGGGTGCTGCGGGCCGCCGACGAGGGCAACGCGCTCGCCGCCGACACCCTGCTGCGGGTGGCCGTGACCCGGCTGCTGCGGCTGAACGGCGGCCCGCTGCCACGGCGGGAGGTGCGGACCGCCGGGGCCCGGGTCGCGGCACGCGCGCGTGCCGTGCTGGAGGAGCGGATGGCCGCTCCGCCGAGCCTGGAGAAGCTCGCCGCAGAGCTCGGGAGCAGTCCGTTCGCGTTGCTGCGCGCCTTCCGGGACGCGTACGGGATGCCGCCCCACACCTGGCTGACGGACGCCCGGGTGCGCCGGGCGCGGCGGATGCTGGACGCCGGGACGGCACCGGCCGAGGCCGCCGTCGCCGTGGGCTTCACCGACCAGCCGCACCTGAACCGGCACTTCGCGCGGATCGTGGGCGTACCGCCCGGCGCCTACCAGCGGGAGCGCAAGAACGTACAAGATGCGCGACGGCGGCTGCCCCTACCGTCCGAGGCGTGACAGAACAGACAGTCGTTCCCGGCACGGGCACCGTCGAGGGCAGGCCGGACGCCGCCGTCGTACGGGACGCCCTCGGGGTGGGAGTCGCCGTCGGGTTGTCCGGGTTCGCCTTCGGGGTGACCTCGGCGGGCAGCGGGCTCACCTTGCTGCAGACATGCGCGCTCAGCCTCCTGGTGTTCACCGGGGCGTCCCAGTTCGCGCTCGTGGGAGCGCTCGCGGCCGGCGGCAACCCGTTCACGGCCGCGGCGGGAGCCTTCTTCCTGGGCGTGCGCAACGCCTTCTACGGGCTGCGGCTGTCGCAGTTGCTGGCCCTCCCGCGCGCGGTGCGGCCGTTCGCCGCGCAGTGGGTCATCGACGAGACGACGGCCGTGGCACTCGCGCAGCCGACGCGGCGCAGCGTCCGGATCGGGTTCACCGTGACCGGACTCACCCTGTACCTGTTGTGGAACCTCACCACCCTGCTGGGCGCGCTGGGCGCGGAGGCCGTCGGGGACACCGACGCCTGGGGCCTCGACGCGGCCGGGCCCGCGGTCTTCCTGGCGCTGCTCGCGCCGATGCTGAAGACCACCACCGAGCGCGCGGTCGCCGCGCTGGCCGTCCTGCTGGGGCTCGGCCTGCTGCCCGTGCTGCCCGCCGGGGTGCCCGTCCTGGTGGCGGCGCTGGCGGCGCTGGCCGTCCTGTGGGCGGAGGGACGCCGCAGGGGCGGGGCGCAGTGCGGTGCCCAGGACAACAACACACAGGGCTCCGGGCAGGAGGGAGAGCGTTGAACACATGGATCGCGATCGGCGTGACCGCGCTCGGCTGCTACGCCGTCAAACTCGTCGGGCTGCTCGTTCCCGCGGGCGCCCTGGAGCGGCCGTCGGTCAGGCGTCTCGCAGCCCTGCTGCCCGTCGCACTCCTCGCCGCGCTCACCGCCCAGCAGACCTTCGCGGACGGGCGGGCGCTCGTCCTGGACGCGCGGGCCGCAGGAGTCGCCGCGGCCGCCGTGGCCCTGGTGCTGCGGGCGCCGTTCCTGCTGGTCGTCGCGGCGGCCGTCCTGGTCACCGCGGGCGTGCGGGCCATGGGCGGATGAGGCGGGCGGGCCCGGTCAGCCGACGGGGCGGCCGTAGGCCCGGAGCGTGCGCAGGGCGTCGAGCGTCACCCGGGGGCGTGCCTCCAGCACGGGGGCGGGCGCCCAGCGGCGCCAGCGGACGGGCCAGCCGCCGTCCTCGTCCTGTTCCGCCGCGAGGAAGTCGAGGGAGCGGGCCATCTCGTCATCCGTGAACCACGCGCGCGCGAGGGAGTGCGGGTTCCTCGCGTAGTCGTGGGGGAAGTGGTGCTCGCCCGGGGCGTAGCCGGGGGAGAGCGGATAGGTGTCGCGGGCGTCCGGATCGAGCACCGCGAGGCGCTGTTCGCGCACCAGGCGGCCCAGCCGGTCGGCCGCCGCCTGCGCGCGCGGGCGGTCGGGGGCGGCGTCCAGGAAGGCCACGGCGGCCTCGACCTCGTACGGGTGGGAGGTCCGCACCGACTCGACCGCCCGCCAGCAGAAGTCCGTGGCCCGGAACAGCCAGGCGTGCCAGACCTCGTTGCGGTGCAGCAGACCGACCACCGGCCCGGTGGCGAGCAGCTCCCCGGGAGGGTCGTCCACCACCGGTACGAAGGGGGCGGCCGGATAACCGCGCTGGCTGGGATGGATCGCGGGCAGGGCTCCGTCGGCGGTGGACACGGAGGTCAGATAGCGGCACACCCGCTGCACGCGCTGTCCGCCGCAGCGCCCGACGGCGTCCAGGACGCCGAGGGCGCGCGCGGTGTGCAGCGGCTGGCTGACGGGACCGCGCAGATCGGGCTCCAGGGCGTGACCGTACCCGCCGTCCTCGTTGCGGTAGGCGTCCAGCGCCGTCTCGACCGGTTCGACGTCGCCGTCGCGGAAGTGGTACGCGAACAGGCGCTGCTCCAGCACGCGCGCGGTGAGCCAGACGAAGTGCTCCGCGCGCGCGAGCGGGGTGCGCGCCGGGGGCGTCGGGGGGAGTGGAGAAGCTCCGTTTTCGGCCATGCGTCAGACGGTAGGGCGGAAAGCGGTCCCCGCACATGGTCCCGGCCCGGGGCCCACTCTCAGGGACGGGATACTGGAGGCATGCGGTTGACGGTCTTCTGGGAGCGGATGACGGAGCACTTCGGTCCGGGGTACGCCGACACGTTCGCGCGCGATCACGTGATGACGGAGCTCCGTGGTCGTACGGTGCACGAGGCGCTGGACGCCGGCTGGGACGCCAAGGACGTGTGGCGGGTGGTCTGCACGGTCATGAACGTGCCGCAGGAGCAGCGCTGATCGGCCACGAAGATCACGGGCCGTGCGTCCGCTGTCGGTGGCGTGGGCGAGACTTGGACCGTGGCACCCACTGATGAGACCGGGCAGGCGGCCCGGCACACCCCTCCGTCCGGCACGACGCCGCCCGCCCCGCCCCCGGCCGGCGGCACCGCGGGGCCGGGCGCCCGTATGCCGCGCTGGCTGCCGCGGGCCATGGTGCTGGCCCTTTCACTGATCGCCGTGTTCCAGCTGGGCAGCTGGGCCTTCCACCAGCTCACCGGCCTGCTGATCAACATCCTCATCGCGTTCTTCCTGGCGCTCGCCATCGAGCCGGCGGTGAGCTGGATGTCCGCGCGCGGCATGCGCCGCGGACTGGCCACCTTCATCGTCTTCCTCGCCGTGCTGATCGCCGCCGCGGGGTTCGTGACGTTGCTCGGCTCCATGCTCGCGGGCCAGATCGTCAAGATGGTCGAGGACTTCCCCGACTACCTCGACTCCGTGATCAACTGGGTCAACGGCCACTTCCACACCGAGCTGAGAAGAGTGGACGTCCAGGAGGGCCTGCTCCGCTCCGACTGGCTGCGCAACTACGTGCAGAACAGCGCCACCGGCGTCCTGGACGTGTCCGCCCAGGTCCTCGGCGGCCTCTTCCAACTGCTGACGATTCTGCTGTTCTCGTTCTACTTCGCCGCCGACGGCCCCCGGCTGCGGCGCGGACTCTGCTCCGTCCTGCCGCCCGCCCGGCAGGCCGAGGTCCTGCGCGCGTGGGAGATCGCCGTGGACAAGACCGGCGGTTACCTGTACTCGCGCAGTCTGATGGCGCTGGTCTCCGGCATCGCGCACTACATCTTGCTGGAGATCCTGGGGGTGCCCTACGCGCCCGCCCTCGCCGTGTGGGTGGGGCTGGTGTCGCAGTTCATCCCCACCATCGGCACCTATCTCGCGGGTGCCCTGCCCATGCTGATCGCCTTCACGGTCAACCCCTGGTACGCGCTGTGGGTCCTGGGCTTCGTGGTGGTCTACCAGCAGTTCGAGAACTACGTGCTGCAGCCCAAGCTGACCTCGAAGACCGTGGACATCCACCCCGCGGTCGCCTTCGGCTCGGTCATCGCGGGCACCGCCCTTCTGGGCGCCGTCGGCGCGCTGATCGCCATCCCGGCGGTCGCCACGCTCCAGGCGTTCCTCGGGGCGTACATCAAGCGGTACGACGTCACCGACGATCCGCGCGTCCACGGGCACCGCGACCGCCGCGGGGCCGGGGGCGGGGCTTTCACGCGCATACGGAAACTGTGGGCCCGGCGGCCGGGCACGATGCCCCCCGGGGAGGACGGGCCCGGCGACGGCACCACCTGAGCAGTGCCCCGGGCGGCCGGGTCAGTACATCAGGCCGGCCCACACCCCGGCGGCGGCGACGGCGGCCGCGTAGCAGCCCGCCGCCACGGCCACGATCCGTCGCCGTACCGTCTCGTCCCACGAGGTCAGGGACAGCAGCCGGGCCAGTACCGGCAGGACCAGGACGGCGTGCAGGCTCACCCCGTGCAGCGGCTTGAGCGGAGCCGTGGAGTGGTAGGCCGCCTCCTGGTGGCCGGCCCGGGTGAGGACCACGCCCCGCGCGATCATCGCGGCACCGGAAGCCAGCCCGACGAGCAGTGCCGCGAACCCGGACCGCACGGCGAGGTCCATGCCCGAGGGTCCCGTGGGCCGGTGGCGGAACGACACGACCGCGAACACGCCCAGCAGCCCGACCAGGACGCCACCGCCCACTGCGAGGGACATGGACACGGCCGTGTCGAACGGCGTCTCCATGTCGAGGTGCGAGGGCATCTTGCGCCACGCCTGAAGGGTGATGCCGGCGACCTCGAGGACGCAGTCGGCCGCGAACACGGCGAGCAGCGCGGCGCGCGGCCCCGGCCGGACGCGCAGGTACGAGGTGACCCAGGTGACGGTGATCAGAGTGACCCCGAAGGACAGCCCGAACGTCACCGGCTTGCGCCAGGAGACCGGCCCGTCCCAGGGACCGCCGTCCACGGCGAACACCACCAGGTGCACGAGACCGGAGAGGACCAGGAGAAGGCCGGTCGCGTGGCACGCGCGCGTCACCGCGGACCGGACGGGTGGCGGGCCGTTCGCGGGCGGGGGGTCAGGTGCGGTCCGGTGGGCGGTTCCGGTGGCGGCTCGGGCGGTCCCCTCGTTCTGCATGGGACGAGCCTGGCCCGGCACCCGCCGCCCGGTCGTCGTCCGCCCGGAGACACCTGCCGTACGCCGGGAGGAGGAGACCTCGGCCGGACACCGGCGGGGAGGACGGCCGTGCGGGATCAGCCCTGTGGTTCCTGCGGCTTGGCATCGACCTCGCGCAGGCTCTGGTCCTTGACCTCCGTGCGGGTCTCCGTGCGGTGGCCGCGGGCGATGTAGTCCCGGACCACTGCCTCGACGGCGTCCTGGGGCGAGCCGATGCCGGCCAGGACCATCACCTCCACCACCAGTTCGGCGTCGAGACTGATGCTGACCTTCGCCATGGGTCCCCTCCTCGCGTCGTGTGCGCGCACTCTAGCCGCGGGCACCGCGGACGTACGCTCGGAGGTGCCGTGTGATGCGCTTGACACAAAAATCGAACATCCATTCTCATGGAGGCTCAGGCGAGGCTCGTGACGGGCGATTCGGCTGGGTTTGGACGGAGAAATGCCCGAGTTATCCACAGGCCGGACCCGCATCGAGGCGCATTGTCAGTGGCAGGCATTAGCGTCTTTGACGTGAAGCGATCGAATCAAGCAAACCGGGTGGAACCCATGGCAGGCACCGACCGCGAGAAGGCCCTGGACGCCGCGCTCGCACAGATTGAACGGCAATTCGGCAAGGGCGCGGTCATGCGCATGGGCGACCGGTCGAAGGAGCCCATCGAGGTCATCCCGACCGGGTCGACCGCACTCGACGTGGCCCTCGGCGTCGGCGGCCTGCCGCGCGGCCGCGTCATCGAGGTCTACGGTCCCGAGTCCTCGGGCAAGACGACCCTGACCCTGCACGCGGTGGCCAACGCGCAGAAGGCCGGCGGGCAGGTCGCGTTCGTGGACGCGGAGCACGCCCTCGACCCCGAGTACGCGCAGAAGCTCGGCGTCGACATCGACAACCTGATCCTGTCCCAGCCGGACAACGGCGAGCAGGCCCTGGAGATCGTGGACATGCTGGTCCGCTCCGGCGCCCTCGACCTCATCGTCATCGACTCCGTCGCGGCCCTCGTGCCGCGCGCGGAGATCGAGGGCGAGATGGGCGACAGCCATGTCGGTCTGCAGGCCCGCCTGATGAGCCAGGCCCTGCGGAAGATCACCAGTGCACTCAACCAGTCCAAGACGACCGCGATCTTCATCAACCAGCTCCGCGAGAAGATCGGCGTGATGTTCGGCTCCCCGGAGACCACGACCGGTGGCCGTGCGCTGAAGTTCTACGCCTCGGTGCGTCTCGACATCCGCCGCATCGAGACGCTGAAGGACGGCACGGACGCGGTCGGCAACCGCACCCGCGTCAAGGTCGTCAAGAACAAGGTCGCGCCGCCCTTCAAGCAGGCCGAGTTCGACATCCTCTACGGCCAGGGCATCAGCCGCGAGGGCGGCCTGATCGACATGGGTGTGGAGCACGGCTTCGTCCGCAAGGCCGGTGCCTGGTACACGTACGAGGGCGACCAGCTCGGCCAGGGCAAGGAGAACGCGCGCAACTTCCTGAAGGACAACCCCGACCTCGCCAACGAGATCGAGAAGAAGATCAAGGAGAAGCTGGGCGTCGGTGTGCGTCCCGAGGAGCCGGCCGCCGAGCCTGGCACGGACGCCGCGGTCTCCGCCGCCCCGGCCGCCGCCGTACCGGCGGTGCCCGCCTCCGCGACGGCCAAGACCACCAAGTCCAAGGCCGCGGCAGCCAAGAGCTGACCCGTGACACGACGAACCGACTGGGCCGAGTACGCCTGTCCGGACACCGCCGCGCGGGAGCGTGGGCGGCGGATACCGGGTGACGCGGACTTTGCCGGTGCGGACGGCGACGGATACGGCGCGGACGGTGACGGAGCGTACGGGGCGGACCCCCGCGTCGCCATGGGCGGCACGGACGGCCTCGCACCGTACGACACCGGGGAGCCGTACCGCGGCGACGGACCGCGCCGTGGCGGCGGCCGGGCTCGTGGGGCGGGCGGCCCCCGCGGGCGCCGTCGACGCGAGGGCGCGGAGCCGTTCGCCGAGGACGGAGGTGCCACTTCCTCGTCGAGGGCCGAGAAGGGGGAGCCTCCGCGGGACCCGGTGGAGCAGGCACGGGCGATCTGTCTGCGCCTGCTCACCGGGACCCCGCGCACGCGCAAGCAACTCGCCGAAGCGCTGCGCAAACGGGAGATCCCGGACGAGGCCGCGGAGGAGGTGTTGTCCAGGTTCGAGGAGGTCGGCCTGATCAATGACAGCGCCTTCGCCGACGCCTGGGTGGAGTCCCGGCATCACGGTCGTGGACTGGCCCGGCGCGCTCTCGCCCGGGAACTGCGGACCAAGGGCGTCGACTCCACCCTCATCGACGCGGCGGTGTCCCAGCTGGACTCCGAGCAGGAGGAGGAGACCGCACGGGAGCTGGTCGCCCGCAAACTGCGCGCCACCCGCGGCCTCGACCGCGACAAGAGGCTGCGCCGTCTCGCCGGCATGCTGGCCCGCAAGGGCTACCCCGAAGGCATGGCCCTGCGGGTGGTCCGCCAGGCCTTGGAGGAGGAGGGCGAGGACACGGAGTTCCTCGGCGACGAGGGCTTCTGACCGGGCAGGACACCGCTGTACCACCCCTCCGTCGGCCTCTGGCCCGGCGGACTCCGTCCCGGCCGCTCCGGGTGCGCTACGGCACGGCCACCGGCAGTCCCGCCGCGCGCCAGGCATGGAACCCGCCGACCAGATCGGTGGCCCGGTGCAAGCCCAGGCGGTGCAGGGACTCCGCGGCGAGGCTGGAGGCGTAGCCCTCGTTGCACACCACCACGACTCGCAGATCGTGGCTCGTGGCCTCGGGGACGCGGTGGCTGCCCTGCGGATCCAGGCGCCACTCGAGTTCGTTGCGCTCGATCACCAGGGCGCCCGGAATCAGGCCGTCCGCGTCACGCAGGGCGGCGTACCGGATGTCGACCAGCAGCGCCTCACCGGCCTCGGCGGCGTCGTATGCCGCGCGCGGCTCGATACGCCTGTAGCCTCGTCGCACCCGCTCCAGCACCGTGTCGATTCCGATCGGCTCGTTCACTGCCAGTCCTCCGGGCGTTCGACCTCCTCCAGGCGCAGGACCTGGCCGCTGCGACTGTAGCGACGGATCCGCGGCAGGGGCGGGTAGTACGCGTGGACGGAGATCGCGTGTCGGTCGGGGGACTCGTTGAGCACCTCGTGGACGTGGTGCCGCCCGAAGGCGCGCCCCTTGCCCGCGGGCAGCCGGCGTACCCGGTCCACGCCGTCGGTGAGCTCCAGGGTCTTCCAGCCGTCGGTGGGCAGCCGGGCGGCGAGCGCGTTCTCCTTGAGCTCGCCCGTCGCGGTCACGAAGGCACCCACCGAGTCGGCGTGGTCGTGCCAGCCGGTGCCCGTGCCGGGCGGCCAGCCGATCAGCCAGGCCTCGCTGCCGCCGGGCCCCTCCAGCCGTACCCAGGTACGGCCCTCGGGGTCGAGGGGGAGCGAGGCGATCAGTCCGGCGTCGGCGGCGATGCGCTGGACGAAGACGAGGAGGTCGGCCTGAGTCGGCGCGGGAGCGCTCGTGGCCGTCGTCGGGGCAGGGGCAGGGGAGGACACAGACACGGGTACCGTCCTGGGAGTTCGCGAGGAGGCGCGCGGAGGCATGCCGAAGCGGGGCGCGCGGAGGAAAGCGATGCGAATTCAGCAGGACGGGCGACACACGCAGCCCGCATAGCGGACGAGGTCCATGTGGACCCTCCGCCACAGGCGCACATCGGTGTCGGTCACGCTCCGGAGTAGACCATGACGGCGTGGGCCGGTCAACTCACCGTCACCGAGCGGACAGCGGCCGATGAGCACGGAACCACTCACAGCGCCGGCGACCACCCGGTCACCGGCTCTGTGAGCGGCAACCGACGACCGGCAACCGACGACCGGCCATCGACGACCGGCCACCGACGACGGGCCGCCGCCACTCCATGGGCAACCGTTCAGCGGGCCCCGGCCGCGGCTCCGGCCGCGGTGTTCGCCCCGGCCCCCGCCTCCGCGGCCGCCTTCTTCGCCCCGCCCAGCGCCGCCTCCGCGGCCGTGTACAGGTCGGCCGGACGCACCCCGCTCAGCGCCGTGACCAGGTCGCCGTCGGGCCGTACCAGCAGCACCGTGTGCGCCGCGGCCCCCGGGTAACTCTCGGCGACCAGCAGCTCGGCACGGTGCGGCAGGGCTGTCACCGCCGCCGCCAGCCGGGGCATGACGCCGGCGGTCACCCAGTGCTTGCGGTCCCACACCCCCGTGCCCGGCGCGATCAGCACCACCAGCAGCGCACCGCGCCCCAGCCGGTCCCGCAGCCGCACGAACGTGCCGTCCTCCGCCGTGACCCGCACGTCGGTGACGGGAGTTCCCGGCGCCGTACCGACGGGCACCTCGCCGTCGAGGCGCGGAGGCATGAGCGGCGAATCGACGTGAGCCCCCGGTGCCCCCAGTGTCCCGCGCCCCAGGTGACCGTCGGCGAGCAGCGCGTCGTGACCCCGGGCCGCGCCGGGGACGTACGACCGCAGGCCCCCGCCACCGCGCAGCAGCGGCAGTACCTGGTCGGCGGCGCGCAACCGCGCCGCGACGGCCGTGCGCCGCTCCTTCTGATAGCTGTCGAGCAACGCTTCGTGGGGCCCGTGGTGCCAGGCCAGGGCGAGTTTCCAGGCCAGGTTGTCGGCGTCCCGCAGTCCCTCGTCGAGGCCCTGGGTGCCCAGCGCGCCGAGCAGGTGCGCCGCGTCCCCGGCGAGGAACACGCGGCCCACCCGCCAGCGGCGGGCCAGCCGGTGGTGGACCGTGTGGACGCCGGTGTCGAGGAGTTCGTACACCGGAGTGGCTCCGGCCCGCCAGCCGGTGAGGGTCTCCCGGACCCGGTTCACCAGCAGCTCGGGCGTGACCAGATCCTTGCCGGGCGGCAGCAGCCAGTCCAGGCGCCACACGCCGTCCGACAGGGGGCGGCCGACGATCTCGCCGGCCGACGGACCGGACGTCCGCCAGGGTGGCGCCCGGTGGAGCAGTGCCTCGTCGGTCCAGGGGAGCTCGGTGCGCAGTGCGGCGACGGCGTATCGTTCCACCGCCGTACGCCCGGGGAAGCGGATGTCCTGGAGCTTGCGCACGGTCGAGCGGGGGCCGTCGCAGCCGACCAGGTAACTGCCGCGCCACCAGGTGCCCTTGGGGCCGCGGGTGTGGGCGGTGACACCGGACGTCTCCTGCTCGAGGCCGTCCAGACGGCTGTCCACCGCGACCTTCACGAGGGGTTCGCGGGCCAGGGCGGCGCGCAGGACACCGGTCAGCACATGCTGGGCGATGTGCAGCGGCGCCGGGTCGGCGTCGTCGAACGCGACCTCGCGCGTCACCTGCTTGCGCCGCATCGCCCGCCATCCGGCCCAACGGAAGCCCGCCTCGGCCAAGGACGCACCGGTCAGTCTCTCGACGAGGGCGACGACGTCCTCACGCAGGACGACGGTGCGCGCGAGGCGTGGTTCGTCCTTGCCCGGGCCCTCGTCGAGGACGACGCAGGGCACCTCCTGACGTGCCAGCGCCAGGGCGAGCGTGAGCCCGACGGGCCCCGCTCCGGCGATGATCACCGGGTCCACGGTGCGGTGCCCCCTGCCTGTGGCGGCGTCCCGGGGGACGTGGGTGAACAGGAAGTTGGAGCAGGGTGCACGGTCACAGAACGTATGCAACCCATTGCCGCTGCTTGCGTCAAGCGACGGAGGCAGTGGCGATCATGCCACTGCCTCCGTGATGGTCGCACACTCTGATGCGGGGTCAGGTCTTGGCCACGCCGGTGCCGGCGGTCGGCGTTCCGGGCGTGCCCGCGTCGTCCACCTTGAGCACCGCACCGGTCGACTTCTTGGCCCGCCGCAGACGCCGCTCCAGCCAGCTCGCGAAGCTGGTGAGGGTGAAGTTGAGGGCGATGTAGATCACGGCTACCACGGTGAAGCTGGCGATGACGTTGGCGCCGTAGTAGCCGCTCATCGTGTTGGCCGAGGCGAGCAGCTCGGGGAAGGTGAGAACCGCGCCGCCGAGGGCTGTGTCCTTCAGGATGACGACGAGCTGGCTGACGATGGCCGGCAGCATCGCGGTGACCGCCTGCGGCAGCAGGATCAGCCGCATGACCTGTCCCTTGCGCAGGCCGATCGCCATCGCGCCCTCGGCCTGGCCCTTGGGCAGGGACAGGATGCCCGAGCGGACGATCTCCGCGAGGACGGAAGCGTTGTACAGCACCAGTCCGGTGACGACCGCGTAGAGCGGACGGTCGTCCGAGCTGACGCTGGTGTACTCGGCGAACAGCGCCAAGCCGAAGATCATCAGCACCAGCACGGGGATGGATCGGAAGAACTCCACCACGATCGCGGCCGGGACACGGACCCAGACGTGGTCCGAGAGCCGGGCGATACCGAGGACGGCGCCGAGCGGTAGTGCGATGACCATCGCCAGCGCGGCGGCCTTCAGGGTGTTCTCCAGACCGGGCCAGATGTACGTGGACCATGCCTCGGAGCCGGAGAAGAACGGCTCCCACAAGGGCCATTCCAGCTGTCCCTTGTCCTTGAGGGTGCCGAACACCCACCACAACAGGGCCGCGAGGGCGGCGAGGAAGACCACCGTGAGGACGACGTTTCGCCGCTTGGCGCGCGGCCCCTGGGCGTCGTACAGAACGGAGCTCATCGCTTCACCGCCACCTTCTTGCCCACCCAGCCGAGGATCAGGCCGGTCGGCAGTGTCAGAACCACGAAACCGAACGCGATGACCGCGGAGATCAGCAGCAGCTGCGCCTCGTTCTCGATCATTTCCTTCATCAGCACCGCCGCCTCGGCGACACCGATGGCGGCGGCCACCGTGGTGTTCTTGATGAGAGCGATCAGTACGTTCGCCAGCGGAACGACGGACGAACGGAAGGCCTGCGGCAACACCACCAGGCTCAGCACCTGGCTGAAGCTGAGTCCGATCGCGCGGGCGGCCTCCGCCTGTCCTACCGGCACGGTGTTGATGCCGGAGCGCAGAGCCTCGCAGACGAAAGCCGAGGTGTAGAGGATCAGACCGAGTACAGCGAGCCGGAAATTGATCGTCTCGACGTCGTTCGCGCCGAGGGTGACCCCCAATGTCTGGTTCAGGCCCAATGAGGCGAACAGGATGATGACGGTCAGCGGGATGTTCCGCACGATGTTCACGTACGCGGTCCCGAAGCCGCGCATCAGCGGCACCGGACCGACGCGCATGGCGGCCAGGGCGGTGCCCCAGATCAGGGAGCCGACGGCGGAGAGCACAGCGAGCTGCACGGTCGTCCAGAAGGCTCCCAGCAGGTCGTAATCCTTGAGAAAGTCGAACACGATCTCCCGCGCTTTCGCGTGTAGGGAGGCCCGCCCCGGTGCGCCGCCCCTTCCGGCGGGCGGCGCACCCTGTCAGGCGCTGCCTCAGCTCTTGATGTCGCCGATCTTCGGCGCGGGCTCGTTCTTGTAGCCGGCCGGACCGAGGTTGTCGTCCACGGCCTTCTGCCAGGACTTGTCGGCGACCATCTCCTCAAGGGCCTTGTTGATCTTGTCCTTGAGGTCGCTGCCCTTCTTGACGCCGATGCCGTAGTTCTCGTTGGTCATCTTGAAGCCGCCGAGCTTGAACTTGCCCTTGAACTGCGACTGGGCGGCGTAACCGGCGAGGATCGAGTCGTCGGTGGTGAGCGCGTCGATGGCACCGTTCTGCAGGCCGGGCAGGCAGGCCGAGTACGTCGGGTATGGCTGCAGCTGGGCCTTGGGGGCCAGCTTGTCCTTGACGTTCTGGGCCGAGGTGGAGCCGGTGACCGAGCAGAGCTTGGCGTTGTTCAGGTCCTCCGGCGACTTGATCTTGTCGTCGTCGGCGCGGAGCAGCACGTCCTGGTGAGCGAGCAGGTACGGGCCGGCGAAGTCGACCTTGGCCTGGCGCTTGGGCGTGATCGAGTACGTGGCGACGATGAAGTCGACGTCACCGCGCTGCAGCATGGTCTCGCGGTCGGCGCTCTTCGACTCCTTCCACTCGATCTGGTCCTCGGCGTAGCCGAGCTTCTTGGCGACGTACGTGGCGACGTCCACGTCGAAGCCCTCGTAGCCGTTCGGGGTCTTCTGGCCGAGGCCCGGCTGGTCGAACTTGATGCCGATGGTGATCTTCTTGCCACCACCGGAGCCGCCGTCGCCGCTGTCGTCACCGCCGCACGCGGTGGCGGTCAGGGCGAGGGCGAGAACGGTGGCCGAGGCGGCGGTGACCTTGCGGAGCTTCATGGTGAACATCCTTTGGCTGTGATCGAACTGCGATCGGACGATCAGCGGGTCAAACGATCAGATGCGGGCCATCGGGGCGGGTGACGAAGCGGCGGGTGCCGGAGCGGCAGATGCCGAGGTTCACCGGCGCCGTGCCGGGAGCGTCAGTGATGGAGGATCTTCGACAGGAAGTCCTTGGCACGGTCGCTGCGCGGATTGCTGAAGAACTGCTCCGGCGCGGCCTCTTCGACGATGCGACCGTCCGCCATGAACACCACGCGGTTGGCGGCGGACCGGGCGAAGCCCATCTCGTGCGTGACCACGATCATGGTCATGCCGTCCTGGGCGAGCTGCCGCATGACCTCCAGGACCTCGTTGATCATCTCCGGGTCGAGAGCCGACGTCGGCTCGTCGAAGAGCATGACCTTCGGGTCCATGGCCAGTGCCCGCGCGATGGCGACACGCTGCTGTTGACCACCGGAGAGCTGGGCCGGGTACTTGTCCGCCTGGGCGCCCACGCCGACCCGGTCGAGCAGGGTCCGGGCCTTCTCCTCGGCCTTCTTCGCGTCGACCTTGCGGACCTTGATCTGGCCCAGGGTCACGTTCTCGAGCACGGTCTTGTGCGCGAACAGGTTGAAGGACTGGAAGACCATGCCGACGTCGGCGCGCAGCCGGGCCAGCTCCCTGCCCTCGGCGGGCAGCGGCTTGCCGTCGATCGAGATCGTGCCGGAGTCGATGGTCTCCAGGCGGTTGATGGTGCGGCACAGGGTGGACTTGCCGGACCCGGAGGGCCCGATGACCACGACGACCTCGCCGCGGGTGATCGTCAGGTCGATGTCCTGGAGCACGTGCAACGCGCCGAAGTGCTTGTTGACATTCCTCAGCACGACCAGCTCGCCGGTCGCGGCCACGTCCTTCTTGGCCACCGATACTTCGGTCATCGCTTTCGAGCTCCGTCCTCCTCGGTTGGGGAGGACAGTAGTAACGCGGAATGACCTGCGTCTCTACATCTGAGGGGAATCTGAGCATCACGATCCGATAGCAATCGGGCACGCGTCGTAGCTCGGACGAGCAGGGCGCATATCGGCCGGATAACTTCGAGCGGCCGCAACCGGAAGCCTCTTGACGCCGTCCCCCTCCATCGGCGTCACTGCACAGGGCACGCGCGCGTGCACACGTCGTGCACCCATCCTGTCGTACCGCCCTGTTGTACCCGTCCCGACCGTACGGCCGATGAACCGAAGGAGGCCCGGATGAGACTTCTGCTCGTCGAGGACGACAACCACGTCGCCGCCGCCCTGTCCGCGGTCCTTGCCCGGCACGGCTTCGACGTCACCCACGCGCGCAACGGTGAGGAGGCGCTCCAGGCGCTCGTGCCCGAGGGCGACGGCTTCGGCGTCGTCCTGCTCGACCTCGGCCTGCCGGACCAGGACGGCTACGAGGTCTGCGGCAAGATCCGCAAGCGCACCGGCACCCCGGTGATCATGGTCACCGCCCGCTCCGACGTCCGCTCCCGCATCCACGGCCTCAACCTCGGGGCCGACGACTACGTGGTCAAGCCGTACGACACCGGGGAGCTGCTCGCCCGGATCCACGCCGTCAGCCGGCGCACCACCCACGAGGACGCCCCGGGTACCACCGATACCGCGGTGCGCCTCGGAGCCGTGCTCATCGAACTGCCGACGCGTCAGGTCAGCGTCGACGGTGCGGTCGTCCAGCTCACCCGCAAGGAGTTCGACCTCCTCGCCCTGCTCGCGCAGCGTCCCGGCGTGGTCTTCCGCCGGGAGCAGATCATCAGTGAGGTGTGGCGCACCAGTTGGGAGGGGACCGGGCGCACCCTGGAGGTGCACGTCGCCTCCCTGCGCGCCAAACTGCGCATGCCCGCCCTCATCGAGACCGTACGCGGCGTCGGGTACCGTCTCGTCGCCCCCATCGCGTAGCGGGGCCGGGTGCGCACACGCCTGCTCCCGCTGCTCATCGTCCTGATGGCGGCCGTGCTGCTCGCCCTCGGTGTGCCGCTCGCCGTCAGCGTCGCCCGTGCGGAACAGCAGCGGGTCGTCGTCGACCGCATCGACGACACGGCTCGCTTCGCGGCACTCGCCCAGTTCGTCACCGAGTCCGCGCCGGGCGGCTCCCGCCCGACCAGGACGGACGAGCGCCTGGCGACCCTGCAGGCTGAACTCACCAGCTACCACGAGGTCTACGACATCCGGGCGGGCGTCTTCTACCGCAACCAGATCCCCATGGCCAACGCGCCCACGACCTGGTTCCTCCCCCAGATCGGCGAGGTGCGCGACGCCGAGGTGCGCGACGCCTTCGAGGAGGCGCTGCTCAGCCGCCGCAGCCACGACCCGCAGCAGGTGTGGCCGTGGGAGGACGGCCGGCTGGTGGTCGCCTCGCCGGTCATCAGGGACGGAGACGTCGTCGCGGTCGTCGTCACCGACTCGCCGACCGACGCGATGCGTTCCCGGACCCTGCACGGCTGGCTCGTCATCGGAGCCGGCGAGATCGCCGCCATGCTGCTCGCCGTGGGCGCCGCGCTCCGGCTGACCGGCTGGGTGCTCAAGCCGGTACGCGTCCTCGACGCCACCACCCACGACATCGCCACCGGACGGCTGAAGTCCCGGGTGGCGCCGTCCGGGGGGCCACCGGAACTGAGGCGCCTGGCCCGGTCGTTCAACGAGATGGCGGACCACGTCGAGGACGTGCTGGAGCAGCAGCGCGCCTTCGTCGCCGACGCCTCGCACCAGTTGCGCAACCCCCTGTCCGCGCTGCTGCTGCGCATCGAACTGCTCGCACTCGAACTGCCCGAGGGCAACGAGGAGATCGCCTCCGTCCAGACCGAGGGCAAACGCCTCGCCCGGGTCCTGGACGACCTGCTCGACCTGGCGCTGGCCGAGCACACCGAGACCGAGCCCGTGATCACCGACATCGGCGCGCTGGCCGCCGAGCGGCTGGTCGCCTGGGCACCGACCGCCGAGGCCAAGGGCGTACGGCTGGACGGGGACTGCCCGCCGACCACGGGCTGGGCCGACCCGGTGGCCCTCTCCAGCGCCCTGGACGCGGTCATCGACAACGCGGTGAAGTTCACGCCGCCCGGCGAGAGCGTCCACGTCACGGTCTCCGCCTCCGGCAGCACCGCCGGTGTCGTCGTCACCGACAACGGGCCCGGCCTGACCGACGAGGAACTCGCCCGCGTCGGCGACCGCTTCTGGCGCAGCGGCCGGCACCAGAACATCAAGGGCTCGGGTCTCGGCCTGTCCATCTGCCGGGCGCTGCTCGCGGCGGGCGACGGCTCGATCTCCTTCGGCCACCACGAACCGCACGGACTGACCGTGACGGTCACGGTGCCGAGGACGGGAACGCGCAAGGGGCCCTAGGGTTTCACGGTTTCACGGTTTCACCGACCGGTAGTACCGCCGGGCGCCCTCGTGCAGCTCCAGCGGGTCGGTGTAGATCGCCGTCCGCAGGTCCACCAGCTGGGCGGAGTGCACGTGCGCCCCGATGTCGTCGCGGCTGTCGAGGACCGTCCTGGTCAGCCACTCGGTGAGCCGCGGATCCACGTCCGCGCGGGTGATCAGCAGGTTGGACACCGCCAACGTCGGCACCACGGCACCGTTCTGGACGGCGGGGTACGCCGACTCCGGGATGCTGGTGGCGCGGTAGTAGCGGGTCGCGCCGCCGGACTCGTGCAGCTTGGTGACGAGGTCGTCATCTATCGGGACGAACCGGAAGGCGGCGGTCTCGGCTATCTCCTTGAGGCCGTCCGTCGGCAGCCCGCCCGACCAGAAGAACGCGTCGATCTCCCGGCCCAGCCGCCCGGGCCCGGTGTCGATGCCGTCGGACCGGGGCGTGATGTCCCGCTCCGGATCGATGCCGACGGCCCGCAGCAGCCGGGTGGCGATCAGCCGCACACCGGAGTTCGGCAACCCGATGGCCACCCGTTTGCCCCGCAGATCGGCGAGGGACTGGATGTCCGAGCCGGTCGGGACGACGAGCTGCACGTAGTCGTCGTAGAGCCGGGTGACACCGCGCAGCCGGCCGGCGCCGGTCCGGTCGGCGATCTTGTACGTCTCCACCGCGTCGGCCGCGGCGATGGTGAAGTCGGCCTCCCCGGACGCCACCCGCTCGACGTTCTCCTGCGATCCCGCACTGGTCATCAGCCGCACCTTCAGGCCCGGCATGTCCTTGCGCAGCTCGGTGCGCAGCAGTTCGCCGTACTTCTGGTAGACCCCGGCGCGCGTGCCCGTGCTGAACGTGATCGTCCTGCTCGGCGGCTTGTCGCCCAGGGGCAGCAGCCACCACAGCAGCAGCCCCAGGACGACGACACCGGCGCCCGCGCCGATGAGGGCCCGGCGCCCGCCGGCACGGGAGAACATCGTGGACATGCGCGCGATCCTGCCAGCCCGCATCGGTGCTGACCAGGCCCGGCTCACACGACGGAGCCGCGCGGCGGTGTCGGTGCCGCTCGCTAGAGTCGTCGGCATGAGCAGCTCCTCGCCCGCAGACCTGGTCCGCGACTTCCATCTGGCCTTCGGCCTGGACGCCCGCAGTACGCCCACCGAGGTCGAGCCCGCCCTGGCCGCCCAGCGGGGCGCGCTGCTCGCCGAGGAGGCCGCGGAGGTCGCCGAGGTGTCGGTGTCCGGCCCGCTCGACCGGCTCGCGCACGAACTGGCCGACGTGGTCTACGTCGCCTACGGCACGGCCCTCGTCCACGGTATCGACCTCGACGCGGTGATCGCCGAGGTCCACCGATCCAACATGACCAAGCTGGGCCCCGACGGCCGGGTGAGCCGCAGAGCCGACGGCAAGGTGCTCAAGGGCGACCACTACGAGGCCCCGGACGTGACGGGCGTACTGCGCCGGCAGGGGTGGGAACCCGGGGTGCCGGACGGGACCCCGGACGTCTGAGGGGCGTCAGCGGAACGGGGTGGGGTGGGGAGTGCGGGGCCACCCGGAACGCGGCGCCCCGGCACGGTCGGACGCGGCGCCCCGGCACGGTCGTACCGGGACCCGGACGCGGTACTCCGGCGCGGTTCAGTCGCCCACCGACGCCTCGGCCTCCCTGGCCCGCGGTGTCCCGTCGGACACGTCGGCGGGCCGGTCCGGGTCGTCGCGGCGGCGGAACAGGCGCAGCGCCAGCGGCTCGGTGAAGCGGGCGGTGAGGGGGCCGAGAACGACCAGAATGAGGACGTAGGCCGTGGCCAGCGGGCCCAGGGACGGTTCGATACCGGCCGACACCGCCAGTCCGGCGATGACGATGGAGAACTCGCCGCGCGCCACCAGCGCCCCGCCGGCGCGCCAGCGGCCCTTGACGGAGATCCCGGCGCGCCGCGCCGCCCAGTACCCGGTCGCGATCTTCGTCACGGCGGTGAGCAGGGCCAGCGCCAGCGCGGGCAGCAGCACCGGCGGGATGCTGGCCGGATCGGTGTGCAGGCCGAAGAAGACGAAGAAGACGGCGGCGAACAGATCCCGCAGCGGGCTCAGCAGTGTGTGCGCGCCCTCCGCGACCTCCCCGGACAGCGCGATGCCCACCAGGAACGCCCCGACCGCGGCCGACACCTGGAGCTGCTGGGCGACGCCCGCGACCAGGATCGTCAGCCCCAGCACCACCAGCAGCAGCTTCTCCGGGTCGTCGCTGGAGACGAACCGGGAGATCAGCCGGCCGTAGCGGACCGCCACGAACAGGACCGCGCCGGCGGCGGCCAGCGCGACCGCCAGCGTGATGCTGCCGGTCACCAGCCCCGCCCCGGCCACCAGCGCGGTGACGATCGGCAGGTACACCGCCATCGCCAGGTCCTCCAGGACCAGCACGCTCAGGATCACCGGGGTCTCCCGGTTGCCGACCCGGCCCAGGTCGCCGAGGACCTTCGCGATGACACCGGACGACGAGATCCATGTGACGCCGGCCAGGACGACGGCGGCCACCGGGCCCCAGCCCAGCAGCAGCGCGGCCACCGCACCGGGCACCGCGTTGAACGCGCAGTCGACCAGACCGGCGGGATAGTGCGACTTCAGGTTGGTGACCAGGTCGCCCGCCGTGTACTCCAGGCCGAGCATCAGCAGCAGCAGGATGACGCCGATCTCGGCGCCGGTCGCGACGAACTCCTCGCTCGCGCCGAGCGGCAGCAGCCCGCCCTCGCCGAAGGCCAGGCCGGCCAGTAGGTACAGCGGAATGGGGGAGAGGCGGTAGCGGCCGGCGAACCGGCCCAGCAGTCCGAGCCCCAGGATGATGGAACCGAACTCGATCAGAAGGACCGCGGAGTGCACGGGCTCACTCCCGCCCGAGTATCGCCGCGGCGGAGTCGACACCCTCACGGGTGCCGATGACGATCAGGATGTCACCGCCGGCCAGCCGGAAGTCCGGTGCGGGCGACGGGACCGCCTCGGCCCGGCGCAGCACCGCCACGACCGACGCGCCCGTCTCGGTGCGCATCCGCGTGTCGCCCAGCACGCGCCCGTTCCAGCGCGACGTCGCGGACACCTCGATCCGCTCGGCGACCAGCCCCAGATCGGTCGTGTACAGCAGGCTCGCGCTGTGGTGGGACGGCTTCAGCGTGTCGATCAGCGCGCCCGCCTCCTGCCCGGTGAGCCGGAGCGAGTGGGCGCAGGAGTCGGGGTCGTCGGCCCGGTACACGTTCACCGTGCGGGCGCCGTCGCGGTGCGCCACCACCGACAGATGGCGGTGTTCCCGGGTCACCAGGTCGTACTGGACCCCGATGCCCGGTAGCGGCGTCGCCCTCAGGCGTGGAGCGGACACGAGTCTTCCCCTCATTTCGTTCGTCCTGCACGTAGTGCGTGTCTCGCCGCGCGTCGCGCACGTTCCGTGACGTGCTCGCGGCCTCGCCATGCTGACATCCGCACGTACGGTGGCGGTATGGGTGTCGTGACGGATATACGCGGTCGGTCGTGGGCGGAGAGACTGGTTCCGGCCGTGTGGTGGGCGAGGGCCGGGAGGAGCGGAAAGCGGACCGTGTCGCTGTTCTGGCGGATCTTCTCGCTCAACGCCGCGGGCCTGGTCGCGGCCACCGCGCTGCTGCTGGGGCCGGTCACCGTGTCGACGCCCGTCCTGCCGCACGAGGCGCTCATCCTGCTCGCCGGCCTCACCGCCCTGCTGGCCGGCAACGCGGTCGTCCTGCGCATAGGACTCACCCCGCTGCACCGCCTGGGCCGCGCCATGAGCACCGCCGACCTGCTGGTGCCGGGCACCCGCCCGGAGGTCGCCGGGCCCGCCGAGGCCGCCGAGCTGATCGCGACGTACAACACGATGCTCGACCGGCTCCGGGCCGAACGCGCCGCCGGCGCCGGGCGCGCACTGCACGCCCAGGAACGCGAGCGCCACCGCATCGCCCGCGAGCTGCACGACGAGGTCGGCCAGACCCTCACCGCCGTCCTGCTCCAGCTCAAGCGCGTCGCCGACCGCGTTCCCGGCGAACTGCGCGAGGAGGTGTCCCTCGCCCAGGAGGCCACCCGCGCGGGTCTGGACGAGATCCGCCGGATCGCGCGCCGGCTGCGCCCCGGCGTCCTGGAGGAGCTCGGTCTCGCCAGCGCCCTGCGCGCGCTCGCCGCCGAGTTCACGCACCACGGGCTCACCGTCACCCACCACGTCCCCGGCGACCTGCCCCCGCTCACCCCGGAGGCGGAACTCGTGATCTACCGGGTCGCCCAGGAGGGCCTGACCAACATCGCCCGTCACGCCGCCGCCGACCGCGCCGGACTCACCCTGCGCCCGCTGCCCGGCGGCATCGAACTGCTCGTCCGCGACAACGGATCCGGCCTCGGCGAGAACCCCGAGGGCGCAGGCATCCGGGGGATGCGCGAACGGGCCCTGCTGATCGGAGCCGAGATCCACCTCGAACCCGCCCCCGGCCGGGGCACCGACGTACGCCTGCGCGTCCCCGTCCCGGCCCGGCGACGGCCCGCTCCGTCCGGGGACCGGCACGGGGACGCCACGGCGGCCCCGGCCATGGACCCGACCGCCGGGCCGAGCACGGCCCGAGCCGCGGACCAGGTCACACCCCGCATCGTCGACCCGGCCACACACCCCGCCGCAGATCGCACCGGAGACCGCACCTGATGTCCGCACGGCCCCCGATCCGCGTCCTGCTCGCCGACGACCACACCCTCGTCCGCCGCGGAGTGCGCCTCATCCTGGACGGCGAGCCCGACCTCACGGTCGTCGCCGAGGCCGGGGACGGCGCCGAGGCCGTCGCCGCGGCCCGGGCCACCGAGGCGGACCTCGCCGTCCTGGACGTCGCCATGCCCCGCATGACCGGCCTCCAGGCGGCCCGGGAACTCTCCCGGCGCCTGCCACGACTGCGCATCCTCATCCTGACCATGTACGACAACGAGCAGTACTTCTTCGAAGCCCTCAAAGCCGGTGCCTGCGGGTACGTCCTCAAGTCCGTCGCCGACCGCGACCTGGTCGAGGCGTGCCGGTCGGCCGTGCGCGACGAGCCGTTCATCTATCCGGGCGCGGAGCGGGCCCTCGTCCGCTCCTACCTGGACCGCCTGCACCGGGGCGGCGGCCTGCCCGAGCGGCCCATCACCGAACGCGAGGAGGAGATCCTCAAGCTCGTCGCCGAGGGCCACACCTCCAAGGAGATCGGCGAGCTGCTGTTCATCAGCGCCAAGACCGTCGAACGCCACCGAGCCAACCTCCTGCAGAAGCTCGGCGTCCGCGACCGCCTGGAACTCACCCGGTACGCGATCCGCGCGGGTCTCATCGAGCCCTGACCGGCCGTGACCTGCCGTGACCCCGGTTGTCCACAGGCGGCCCGGGCCACCACCGCGGACCGCCTACCCTTATTGCCATGAGCAGCATCGACCGGAGCCAGTCAGTGGGCGGCACGCGCACCTACGAAGTACGCACCTACGGGTGCCAGATGAACGTCCACGACTCCGAGCGATTGTCCGGGCTGCTGGAGGACGCGGGCTACGTCCGCGCCCCCGAGGGTTCCGACGGCGACGCGGACGTCGTCGTCTTCAACACCTGCGCCGTGCGCGAGAACGCCGACAACAAGCTGTACGGCAACCTCGGCCATCTCGCTCCGAAGAAGGCGAGCCGGCCCGGGATGCAGATCGCGGTCGGCGGCTGCCTGGCGCAGAAGGACCGCGACACCATCGTGAAGCGCGCGCCCTGGGTCGACGTCGTCTTCGGCACGCACAACATCGGCAAGCTGCCCGTCCTGCTGGAGCGCGCCCGCGTGCAGGAGGAGGCGCAGGTCGAGATCGCCGAGTCCCTGGAGGCGTTCCCGTCCACGCTGCCCACCCGGCGCGAGAGCGCCTACGCGGCCTGGGTCTCCATCTCCGTCGGCTGCAACAACACCTGCACCTTCTGCATCGTCCCGGCGCTGCGCGGCAAGGAGAAGGACCGCCGTCCCGGCGACATCCTGGCCGAGGTCGAGGCCCTGGTCGCCGAGGGCGTCTCCGAGATCACCCTGCTCGGGCAGAACGTCAACGCGTACGGCTCCGACATCGGCGACCGCGAGGCCTTCAGCAAGCTGCTGCGCGCCTGCGGGAACATCGAGGGCCTGGAGCGGGTCCGCTTCACCTCCCCGCACCCGCGCGACTTCACCGACGACGTCATCGCCGCCATGGCCGAGACGCCGAACGTGATGCCGCAGCTGCACATGCCGCTCCAGTCCGGTTCGGACCCGGTCCTGAAGGCGATGCGCCGCTCCTACCGGCAGGAGCGCTACCTGGGGATCATCGAGAAGGTGCGGGCCGCCATCCCGCACGCGGCGATCACCACCGACATCATCGTGGGCTTCCCCGGCGAGACCGAGGAGGACTTCCAGCAGACCCTGCACGTGGTGCGCGAGGCCCGGTTCGCCCAGGCCTTCACCTTCCAGTACTCCAAGCGCCCCGGCACCCCGGCCGCCGAGATGGACGGTCAGATCCCCAAGGCGGTCGTGCAGGAGCGGTACGAGCGTCTGGTCGCCCTCCAGGAGGAGATCTCCTGGGAGGAGAACAAGAAGCAGGTCGGCCGCACGCTGGAGCTGATGGTCGCCGAGGGCGAGGGCCGCAAGGACGGCGCCACCCACCGCCTGTCCGGCCGTGCCCCCGACAACCGCCTCGTGCACTTCACCAAGCCCGAGCAGGAGGTCCGCCCCGGCGACGTGGTGACCGTCGAGATCACCTACGCCGCCCCGCACCACCTCCTCGCCGAGGGCGCGGTGCTCGACGTGCGCCGTACGCGCGCGGGCGACGCCTGGGAGAAGCGCAACACCGCCGAGCAGGCCAAGCCGGCCGGCGTCATGCTGGGTCTGCCGAAGATCGGCGTGCCCGCACCCCAGCCCGCCGTGGCGAGCGGCTGCGGCTGCGACTGACCACAGGGCGCGCTGCCCGGCGGCAGGCGTACGGGGTTACGCTGCCGATCATGCTTGTCGCCGCCGCAGTCTGCCCCTGTCCGCCCCTCCTCGTGCCGGAGGTCGCCGCGGGCGCCGCACCCGAGCTGGACACCGCGCGCGCCGCGTGCACGGACGCGCTGGGCGTGCTCGCCGCCGCCCGGCCCGACCGGCTCGTGGTCGTCGGCCCCGCACCGGACGCCGGGCCCGAGGCCTACCCGGCGGGCACGCGCGGCTCGTTCCGCGGCTTCGGTGTGGAGCTCGACGTGTGTCTCGGTGCGGACGGGGCGTCGGGCAAGGACCCGCGGCCCGGGCCCGAGCTGCCGTACGGCCTGGCCGTGGGCGCCTGGCTGCTGCGGCGGACCGGGTGGGCCGACGCCCCCGTCGAGGGACTCGGCGTCGGCGAGCACCTTCCGCCCGAGCGGTGCGCCGCCCTCGGCCGGGACGTCGCCGCGCGGGCACCGCGGGTGGCGCTGCTGGTGCTGGGCGACGCCAGCGCGTGCCGCACGCTCAAGGCCCCCGGGTACCTGGACGAGCGGGCGGCGCCCTTCGACGCGGAGGCCGGACGCGCCCTGGGGACGGCGGACGTGGCCGCCCTCGCGGCGCTGGACGCCGGACTGGCCCGCGAGCTGAAGGTGTCCGGGCGCGCCCCCTGGCAGGTCCTCGCGGGCGCGGCCGAGGGCACGGCCCTCACCGGCGCGCTGCTGTACGAGGACGCGCCGTACGGAGTGGGCTACGTGGCGGCCGCCTGGTCGTAGGACACCGGTCGCGGCAACGGACCGGGCCGGGCGAACCGCGGACGCGACGCCGTACGAACCGGGAACGGGACGGCGGACGAGCCAGGGACGGGACGGCGGACGGCTGTGGAGCCGATCGGCTCCACAGCCGTCCGCCGGTGTGCCCGTCGGCGTCACCGGCGTGCCGGTGGTCCGCCGTTCGCGCCGAGGTGCGCGGGCGGGTCAGGAAGCCGGTGGCGGTCCCGCGGGTGGTGGCCCTCCGGGCGAGGTGCCGGGAGGGCCGCCACCGTCGTGGTCCTTGTGGGCGAGGCGGTCCATGGCGCCCTTGGCCTTGCCCGTACCCGACCGGATCCGGTCGCTGTACTTGCCCTTGGTCCTCTCGTCGACGGTCCTCGCCGCCTTGTCGAGACCGCGGTCGATCTTGTCCCCGTGCTGCTGCGCGAGGTCGGAGACCTTGCCCTTCAAGTTGTCCAGCAGACCCATGGCTCGCCTTCCCTCGCGGAGCGGTCAGGTGCGGGCGCCCTTGCCGGCTGCGCTCCCGGAGCGGTGTCTCGGCCCGTGCCCCGGCGGCCGACGCCTCCTCCGTGGTTTTCGACCTCCGGAAAAGATGTACTAAAACGCCCATATCACTTCCATACATTACTCATGCGGGCGAAGTCCGGCGCCCTCCGGTACGTCCGTGCGCGCAGTCGCGGCCGACGCCCCGGTGCGCCGGGGGCGGGAACCCCGCGACGGGCGGCGAGCCCCGTTCGCACCGTCACGTGACTCGTTCGAAGGCAGGGTGCGGGGTTTGGGACACTGGGGCGGTGAGCAGCGCACCCCCCGCCCCCCGCGTCATCGCCGTCGTCGGTCCCACCGCGGCCGGAAAGTCCGATCTGGGCGTCTTCCTGGCCCAGCGACTCGGGGGCGAGGTCGTCAACGCCGACTCCATGCAGCTCTACCGAGGGATGGACATCGGCACCGCCAAGCTGACGCCCGAGGAGCGCGGCGGCGTCCCGCACCACCTGCTCGACGTCTGGGACGTGACCGTCACGGCCTCGGTCGCCGAGTACCAGCGCCTCGCGCGGGAGCGGATCGACGCGCTGCTCGCCGAGGGCCGCTGGCCGGTCCTGGTCGGCGGCTCGGGACTGTACGTCCGCGGCGCCGTCGACAACCTGGACTTCCCCGGCACCGACCCCGAGGTCAGGGCCAGGCTGGAGGAGGAGCTCGCGCTCCGCGGCCCGGGAGCGCTGCACGCACGGCTGGCCGCCGCCGACCCCGGTGCCGCGCGGGCGATCCTGCCGAGCAACGGGCGCCGGATCGTGCGGGCCCTGGAAGTGATCGAGATCACCGGCAAGCCGTTCACCGCCAACCTCCCCGGCCACGACTCGGTCTACGACACCGTGCAGATCGGCGTCGACGTGGCCCGCCCCGAGCTGGACGAGCGCATCGCCCGCCGGGTCGACCGGATGTGGGAGGCCGGTCTGGTGGACGAGGTGCGGACGCTGGAGGCGCAGGGGCTGCGCGAGGGGCGTACGGCGTCGCGCGCGCTGGGCTATCAGCAGGTGCTCGCGGCGCTCGCCGGCGACTGCACGCTGGACGAGGCGCGGGCCGAGACCGTCCGTGCCACCAAGCGCTTCGCGCGCCGTCAGGATTCGTGGTTCAGGCGCGATCCACGGGTGCACTGGTTGAGTGGGGCGGTGGCGGACCGCGCGGAACTTCCGCGGCTCGCCCTGTCGTTGGTCGAACGACCGGTTACAGCCTGATCACGTGATGGCATCGGGACGCCCCGGCCGTCATCGCGGCCTTCGGCGCCGTGCCATCATCGAGCTTCGATCGACCGAGTGAGTCCTAGTTGGGAGGGCGCGTGGCGATGGAGGCCGGCCCTCGTGACACCGCACCGAGCACCGAGCACGGCACCGCCGACCACGGCGAGACGGAGCCGGACGGAGCCCGCCTGAGCCCCGACGGTCCCGACGAGACGCCGGACGGCGTGGCCGCCGACGGCCCCGGGCCCGACGAGATGTACGGGGACGAGGTCGAGGTGGAGCTGCGTCCGCAGCGGCGGCTGCGGATCTGGCAGCTCGCGCCCATCGTGTGTCTGGCCTCGCTCGGCTCCCTGATGTTCGCCTTCCCGCTCGCCTTCGACTTCGGCGACAGCGGGGCCGTGATCGCGATGCTGGGGCTGCTGATCTGCTCCTGCGCGGCCGGCTGGGGCATGATGGCCGCCCGTCGGGTCGGCCACACCTGGCCGGGCCTGCCACAGCGCGGTTCGGGCCGCCGTGCCGACTGGCGGGTGATCCTCGGGTACGCCCTGGCGGTCGCCGCCGTCGTCGTCCTGGCCGTGTGGCGGGTGGCCCGCCTGCGCGGCTGACGCCACCGTCGCGCGGGCCGGTGGACGGCTCCGCCTCGTGGCCCCGCAGTCCCGAGGACCGGAGCGCCCGTCGTCACGGTGCGGGTACGCCGTACGATCGAGGAATGAGCACGCGGATCGCCTTCCTCAAGGGTCACGGCACCGAGAACGACTTCGTGATCGTCCCGGACCCCGAGAACGCCATCGACCTGCCGCCCGCCGCCGTCGCCGCCCTGTGCGACCGCCGCGCGGGCATCGGCGGCGACGGGCTGCTGCACGTGGTGCGGTCCGCGGCGCATCCCGAGGCCAAGGACATGGCGGCCGAGGCGGAGTGGTTCATGGACTACCGCAACGGCGACGGCTCGGTCGCCGAGATGTGCGGCAACGGTGTGCGGGTCTTCGCGCGCTACCTCCAGCACGCCGGCCACGTCACCGCGGGCGACCTCGCCGTCGCCACGCGCGGGGGCGTGAAGCGGGTGCACCTGTCCGAGGCCGCGTCCGACAGCGGCTCCGCCGCGGGTGACGTCACCGTCGGCATGGGCCGGGCGGTGCTCCCCGAGGGCGACGTCGAGGTGAGCGTCGGCGGGCGCAGCTGGCCCGCGCGGAACGTGAACATGGGCAATCCGCACGCCGTGGCCTTCGTCGCCGACCTGGAGGACGCGGGCGACCTGCACGCCCCGCCGCCGTTCCGGCCGGCCGAGGCCTACCCGGACGGGGTGAACGTCGAGTTCGTGGTCGACCGCGGACCCCGCCACGTGGCGATGCGCGTGCACGAGCGCGGCTCCGGGGAGACCCGTTCGTGCGGCACCGGCGCCTGCGCCGTCGCCGTCGCCACCGCCCGCAGGGACGGCACCGACCCGGCGGTCACCGGCACCCCGGTGACGTACACCGTCGACGTGCCCGGTGGCACCCTGGTGATCACCGAACGGCCCGACGGCGAGATCGAGATGACCGGCCCCGCGGTGATCGTGGCCGCGGGCGAGATCGACGCGGCCTGGCTCGAGGAGGTCCTGACCTGAACCACAGCCCGCTCCATGACACTCAGTGCGAAAACGTAAACCCCCGGGCCTTCGCTCGAATGGGTGATCCGTTTCACGCTCGGCGAGAGGCGGTCAGCCGTACGTGATGGGCTCGATAGCATCAAGCACCGGCCCGGACGGGGGATCGATGCCATCCCCTGAGCCGTGTCCGCCCTGGGGCACCCCGTCCGCCGGTCCGTGCAGCCGGAGGTGCCCATGAATGCGGAGGCCGTGAATCCCGCGAGCCCAGGCCCTGTGACGCCGACCGCCGGTGCCGCCGGTCCGGCGGCGCCCCGCAGAAAGGCACGCCCCCGGATCGACCTGCGTCGTCTGGGTCGCGCCGCGCTCCTCGGCACCACCGCACGCGACCGGCTGCCCGACGCGATCGGCCACGTCGTCGAGGCCCACCGCGCCCACCATCCCGACGCCGACCTCGACCCCCTGCGCCGCGCCTACCTGCTGGCCGAGTCCTCCCACCGAGGCCAGATGCGCAAGAGCGGCGAGCCGTACATCACCCACCCGCTCGCCGTGACCCTGATCCTCGCCGAACTCGGCGCGGAGACGACGACCCTGACCGCGTCGCTCCTCCACGACACCGTCGAGGACACCGACGTGACGCTGGACCAGGTCGGCAAGGAGTTCGGTGCCGAGGTCCGCTACCTCGTCGACGGCGTCACCAAGCTGGAGAAGGTCGACTACGGTGCCGCCGCCGAGCCCGAGACCTTCCGCAAGATGCTCCTCGCCACCGGCAACGACGTCCGCGTGATGTCGATCAAACTCGCCGACCGGCTCCACAACATGCGCACCCTCGGCGTCATGCGCCGGGAGAAACAGGAGCGCATCGCCAAGGTCACGCGGGACGTCCTCATCCCGCTCGCCGAGCGGCTCGGCGTCCAGGCGCTCAAGTCCGAGCTGGAGGACCTCGTCTTCGCGGTGCTGCACCCCGAGGAGCACGCGCGCACGCGCGAGCTGATCGCCGAGAACGAGGCACGCGCCGACGACCCGCTCGCCGCCGTCGCCGACGAGGTGCGCAAGGTGCTCCGCGAGGCCGACATCACCGCCGAGGTGCTCATCCGGCCCCGGCACTTCGTCTCCGTGCACCGCGTCTCCCGCAAACGCGGCCCCCTCACCGGTGTCGACTTCGGCCGTCTGCTGGTCCTCGTCCAGGAGGACGCCGACTGCTACGCCGTCCTCGGCGAGCTGCACACCTGTATGACGCCCGTCGTCTCGGAGTTCAAGGACTTCATCGCCGTACCCAAGTTCAACCTGTACCAGTCGCTGCACACCGCCGTGGCCCGCGCGCAGGACGGACAGGTCGTCGAGGTCCTCATCCGCACCCACCGGATGCACAAGGTCGCCGAGGCCGGGGTCGTCGCGCTCGGCAACCCCTACGCCACCCCGGCGGAGGAGCAGGGCACGGGCGACGGCGAGCGCGTCGACCCCACCCGGCCCGGCTGGCTCTCCCGGCTGCTCGACTGGCAGCGGGGCGCGCCCGACCCCGACACCTTCTGGTCCACCCTGCGCGAGGACCTCGCCCAGGACCGGGAGATCACCGTCTTCCGTCCCGACGGCGGCACCCTCGGCCTGCCCGAGGGCGCGACCTGCGTGGACGCCGCGTACGCCCAGTACGGCGAGGACGCGCACGCGACCATGGGCGCCTACGTCAACGGCCGCCTGGCGACGATGAGCACGGTGCTCCGGGACGGCGACACCGTGCAGCTCCTGATGGGACAGGACCCAGCGTCCGAGCCCTCCCGACAGTGGTTGGAACACGCCCGCACGCCCACCGCCCGGATCGCCATCCAGCGCCGGCTCGCGGCCCGTCCGGCGTCCGCCGACGCCGAGGACGCGACCCGCGAGCGGCCCGCCCCGCCGACGCCGGGTGCGGACGCGCCCGCCCCGCGCCCGGCGGCAGGCGGACCGGCACCCCGCCCCGCGCCCGCCGACGTGCTCGTCGACCGGCCCGGCGCGACCGTACGGCTGGCCCGCTGCTGCACCCCCGTACCGCCCGACGAGATCACCGGTTTCGCCGTGCGCGGGGGAGTGGTGACCGTGCACCGCGCGGAGTGCGCCGTGGTGGCGCGCATGAAGAGCGGGGGGCGCCCGGAGGTCGGGGTGCGCTGGGGCGAGTCCACCGGGTGCCGGGTCACGCTGCTCGCCGAATCGTTCGGCCGCCCGCACCTCCTGGCCGACCTCACCGAGGCCATGGCCATCGAAGGCGCCGAGATCGTCTCCGCGACCGTCGAACCCCCCGACCGGCAACGGGTCCGCCACACCTACACCGTGCTGCTGCCCGACGCGGCCCGGCTGCCCGCCCTCATGCGCGCGATGCGCGACGTGGCCGGTGTCTACGACGTGAGCAGGGCACAACCGCAGCCGACGGGCGCCTGAGCCGGGGCGCACCGGGGCGGGACCGGACCGGCCCGGGGCGGGACCGGACCGGGGCGCACCGGCGCGGCGTCCGGCGCGATGTGTCCATTCGGGTGCTCCGGGCGCGCGCCGTCACCGCGGCGTGCGCGCGCGCTGATAGCCGTGGGGGATGCTGCACACCCCTCACACCACGGCTTCCCGCCCCCGCGCGCGAGCCCGCCGCCGGCTCAGGACCGCGGCGCTGCTCGCCTCGTCCGTCTCCGTCTGCCTGGTCGCCGCGAGCGCCCCGCCGGCCCCGCTGGGCGTCGGCGACCGGCTCTTCCCGTACCTGGGCAATCCCGGGTACGACGTGACCGCGTACGACCTGTCCTTCACCTACTCCGGAAACAACAGCAAGCCGCTGAAGGCCGTCACCGTCATCGACGCCCGCACGACGGCGGACCTGGACCGGATCAACCTCGACTTCGCCCACGGAAAGGTCGAATCGGTCGAGGTCGACGGCGAGCCCGCCGCCTTCGCCACGGCCGGCGAGGACCTCGTGGTCACGCCCGCGGAGCCGCTCGACAAGGGCGAGCGGACGCGGGTCACCGTGCGGCACAGCAGCGACCCCGTGCCCCCCGAGGACCGGGAGGGCGGCTGGGTGCGCACCTCCGACGGGCTCGCCATGGCCAACCAGGCCGACGCCGCCCACCTGGTGTTCCCCTGCAACGACCACCCCTCCGACAAGGCGCGCTTCACCATCCGGGTCACCGCGCCCGACGGGCTCACCGCGGTCGCGAACGGGCTGCCGACGGCCGTGGACCGGGCCGGCGGGTCGACCACCTGGACGTACCGGCCCGCGCACCCCATGGCGACCGAACTGGCCCAGGTCTCCATCGGCCGCTCCACCGTCCTGCACCGCACCGGCCCGCACGGGCTGCCCGTCCGCGACGTCGTGCCGACCGAGCACCGCGCGGCACTCGAACCGTGGCTGAAGAAGACCCCCGACCAGATCGCCTGGATGGAGAGCAAGATCGGCGGCTACCCCTTCGAGACCTACGGCGTGCTCATGGCCGACGCCACCACCGGCTTCGAACTCGAGACCCAGACGCTGTCCCTCTTCGAGCGGGAGCTGTTCGACGACCCCGCCTACCCCCGCTGGTACATCGAGTCGATCATGGTGCACGAGCTGGCCCACCAGTGGTTCGGCGACAGCGTCAGCCCGCGCTCCTGGTCCGACCTCTGGCTCAACGAAGGACACGCCACCTGGTACGAGGCCCTGTACGCCGAGGAGAAGGCGAACCGGTCCATGACGGCGAGGATGAAGGCCGCCTACGGCGCGTCCGACCGCTGGCGCGCGGCGGGCGGGCCCCCGGCCGCGCCCGAACCGCCGGAGAAGGGCAGCAAGACCGGCATCTTCCGGGACAACGTCTACGACGGCGCCGCGCTCGTGCTCTACGCCCTGCGCCAGGAGATCGGAGCCCCGGCCTTCGAGCGCCTCGAACGGGAGTGGACCGTCCGGTACCGGGACCGCACGGCGACGACCGCGGACTTCGTCCGGCTCGCCTCCGAGATCGCGGGCCGGGACCTGGGCGGCTTCCTCCAGGGCTGGCTGTACGGGAAGAAGACGCCGCCGATGCCCGGCCACCCGGACTGGAGGCCGACGGCGACGGACAAGGCACCGATGGGCCCCACCGGCAAGGCCCGCGGTTGATAAGCCGGTGACGAGACGGCCCGTGCCGTGCGACCATCTTCTGGACGACGCGGCACGGGCCGTGGGAATCTCCCCGGTGGCTCGCGCGTTGTGCCCAGTGTCGCGGGTATCAGTGCCGCGCGACACCTTTCCCAGCTACGTAAGGATCCAATGACCTCCTCTTCTTCCCCCTCCCAGGACACCAAGCGTCTCGCGCAGACCTATCCCGAGGGCCTCCGGGCCGATGCCCTGATGGAAGAGGACGTCGCCTGGAGCCACGAGATCGACTCGGAATGGGACGGCGAGCAGTTCGACCGCTCCGACCGCGCGGCTCTGCGCCGGGTGGCGGGCCTGTCCACCGAGCTCGAGGACGTCACCGAGGTCGAGTACCGCCAGCTCCGCCTGGAGCGGGTCGTCCTCGTCGGCGTCTGGACCACGGGCACCGTGCAGGACGCGGAGAACTCCCTCGCGGAGCTCGCCGCCCTCGCGGAGACCGCGGGCGCCCTCGTGCTCGACGGCGTGGTCCAGCGCCGCGACAAGCCCGACGCGGCCACCTACATCGGCTCCGGCAAGGCCCAGGAGCTGCGGGACGTCGTCCTCGAAACGGGCGCGGACACCGTCATCTGCGACGGTGAGCTCAGCCCGGGCCAGCTGATCCACCTCGAGGACGTCGTCAAGGTCAAGGTCATCGACCGCACGGCCCTGATCCTGGACATCTTCGCCCAGCACGCCAAGTCCCGAGAGGGCAAGGCGCAGGTCGCGCTCGCGCAGATGCAGTACATGCTGCCGCGGCTGCGCGGCTGGGGTCAGTCGCTGTCCCGGCAGATGGGCGGCGGCAAGGGCGGCGGCCTCGCCACCCGCGGCCCCGGTGAGACCAAGATCGAGACGGACCGGCGCCGGATCCGCGAGAAGATGGCGAAGATGCGCCGGGAGATCGCGGAGATGAAGACCGGCCGCGAGATCAAGCGCCAGGAGCGTCGGCGCAACAAGGTGCCGTCCGTGGCCATCGCGGGCTACACCAACGCCGGCAAGTCCTCGCTGCTCAACCGCCTCACCGGCGCGGGCGTGCTGGTGGAGAACGCGCTGTTCGCCACCCTCGACCCGACCGTGCGCCGCGCGGAGACCCCGAGCGGCCGCCTGTACACCCTGGCGGACACCGTCGGCTTCGTCCGGCACCTGCCGCACCATCTGGTCGAGGCGTTCCGCTCCACGATGGAGGAGGTCGGCGACTCCGACCTGATCCTGCACGTGGTGGACGGTTCGCACCCGGCCCCGGAGGAGCAGCTGGCCGCCGTGCGCGAGGTGATCAGGGACGTCGGCGCCACCGACGTACCCGAGATCGTCGTGATCAACAAGGCCGACCTGGCCGACCCGCTGACGCTCCAGCGGCTGATGCGCGTCGAGAAGCGGTCCATCGCGGTCTCGGCACGCACCGGCCAGAACATCGAGGGGCTGCTCGCGCTGATCGACAGCGAGCTGCCGCACCCGTCGGTCGAGATCGAGGCGCTCGTGCCGTACACCCGCGGCAAGCTGGTCGCCCGCGCCCACGACGAGGGCGAGGTGATCTCCGAGGAGCACACCGCGGAGGGCACCCTGCTCAAGGTCCGGGTGCACGAGGAGCTGGCGGCGGAACTCACTCCGTACGCTCCGGCGCCGCTCGTCTAGAAGACCGTGACGCCCGAGGGCCCGCCCCCTGCCGTCGCAGGAGGCGGGCCCTCGGCCTGTGCGGATCACCGACCGCCGCAGGTCCCGCTCATGTCCCGGTACGCCGACCTCCGTCGGACCGTACGTACCTCATGAAACGCGCGGCGGGGTGCCGGCGTCCGCCCGGCGCACCCCGCCGCCCCGTGTGCTCGACGCCCGGTCACCGACCGGCGAACTTGCCGCTGACCGCGTCGTACACGCCCTTGGCCTCCGTGCCCAGCCGCGGACCGGCCAGCCAGCCGGCCGTCACCGGGCCGATCGACGTGTTGGACACGAGCGCCGGCTCGCCGTCGGAGCCCGCCGCGACCCAGCCGCCGCCCGACGAACCGCCGGTCATGGTGCAGCCGATCCGGTACATCGTCGGGTCCGAGGCGTTCAGCGACAGCCGGCCCGGCTTGTCCGCGCACCGGAACAGCTTCTGGCCGTCGTACGGCGGCGCGGCCGGGTAGCCGGTCGCGGTGACGCTCTTCACCTGTGGCACGGCGGGCGCCTTGAAGTCCACCGGCAGCGCGGCGCCGACCGTCTCCTCCAGCGACTTGCCGGTACCGCCCTTCTCCGGCGTCACATGGATGACCGCGAAGTCGTACGAGGCACCGTCACCGCCGGTCGAGCCGCCCTGCTCGATCCACTGGTCCGAGGTCTGCGCCCAGTCACCCCACCACACGCCGAAGGGAGCGACCTGCTCCTTCGTCGCGCCCTCCAGCTCGGCGGTCGACCTGCCGGAGTCGTTGTACGACGGCACGAAGGCGATGTTGCGGTACCAGCCGCCCTTCTTGCCCGCGTGCACGCAGTGACCCGCCGTCCACACCATGTTCGACTTGCCGGGATGCGCCGGGTCCCGCACGACCGTCGCCGAGCAGACCATGGTGCCCTCGGGGGAGTCGAAGAACACCTTGCCCGCCGTGGCGGCGTTCTCGTGGTACGACGGCGGCACGGCCACGGCCTTGACCGGTTGCGGCTCCGGGTCGGTGACCCCCTGGTCACCGGAGAGGTCGCTGTCGTCGACGCCCTGGTCCGGCTCCTCGGCGTCCCGCATGCGGTCCGGATCCCAGAGGCCCTCGATGATCGGGTTGACGTAGTCCTGCGCCTCGCGCAGCCAGTCGTCCTTGTCCCAGTTCTTCCAGGCGCCGTTCTTCCACTCGTCGATGTCGATCCCGTGTTCCTTGAGCTTGTCCTTGATGTGGTCCGGGATCCTGATCTCACCCTTGCCGCCGTGCGCCGCGGACGCGGAGGCCGAGGCGTCGCCGCCCGCCTCGGTGTCACCCGACTCGCAGGCGGTGGCGGTGAGCACGAGAGCGGAGACGAGTGCCACGGCGGCCGGCACGGGGGAGGTTCTGCGCCGCCCGCCCCTGTACCCGCGCGTGGTGAACGACGGCCGTATGGATCGCATGGTGTGTGACTCCCCCAGCTGTGAACGAGTGGTGCTGCGGCCGTGCCCGCCGCCGGACCCGAAGTCGGGTCCGCGGGCTCCGCACGGCGTCCTGGAACGGCACCACACACTATGCGGTCGCTGTGGGGGAGTTCCGGCGGAACGGCAACGGTTGCGTCACGGCAAGGATCTTGAGGCAACCCGTAACCCGGCGAACGGCCTGAGGTTGGTAGCGGTGGGGGGCCTGCTGTCCGGACGCGGTCCCCATGACGAGGGCGGCGACGAGGCCGACACGCGACGCGCCTCTGCACAGCGGGAGGACAGGGAGCCGTGGCGGAAACCGCGTACGGGGAGTGGACGTCCGAGGCCGGGAGCGCCGGGCGGTCCGCCGGCGGGCGCGTGGAGGGCGAGACGGCTCCCCGGGCGCGCGCCGTGCCCGAGGGCGCACCGAAGCGACAGCCGGCGCGCGAGCCCGCGGCCCGTACCTACGCGCGCGCCCTGCCGATCGTGCCGGTCCGGGCCCGGGGTCTCACCATCGAGGGCGCGGACGGCCGGCGTTACCTGGACTGCGTCTCCGGCGCCGGGACGCTGGCCCTGGGCCACAACCACCCGGTCGTGCTGGAGGCCGTCCGCAAGGTGCTCGACTCCGGTGCCCCGCTCCAGGTCGTGAACCTCACCACCCCGGTGGAGAACGCCTTCGTCACCGAGCTGCTGCACACCCTGCCGCCCGGACTGGCCGACCGGGCGCGCGTGCGGTTCTGCGGACCGGCCGGCACGGACGCGGTCACCACCGCCGTCGGACTCGTCCGCGCCGCCACCGGACGGGACCGGGTGATCACCTTCACCGACGCCCACCGCGGCGCGGAGAGCGACGAGTCCGCGGCACCCGGCGTGCGGTCCATTCGCCTGCCGCACCCGCAGGACCACCGCTGCGCCTCCGGAGCCGATGACGAGCGCGGCGTCGAACTCGCCGCCCTGCGGGCCGAGTCCGTGCTCGACGACCACCGGCCGGAGCAGGAACCGCCCGCCGGGCTGATCGTCCGACCGGTGCACGGCGACGACGGAGTGGCACCCGCGCCCGACGCCTGGATGCGGCGTATCCGGCGGATCACGGCCGAGCGGTCCGTGCCGCTGATCGCCGACGAGACCGAGACGGGAGTCGGACGGACCGGAGCCTTCTGGGCCGTGGAACACAGCGGGATCATCCCGGACGTGCTCGTCCTCTCCAAGGCGATCGGCGGCAGCCTGCCGCTGGCCGCGGTGGTCCACCGCGACGACCTGCACGCGGGGGACTTCGGTGCCGGCGCCTTCCGCGGCAACCAACTCGCCCTGGCCGCGGGCACGGCGACCCTCGCCCATGTCCGCGCCCACCGGCTCGCCGAGCACGCCCGTGCCCTGGGTGCCCGCATGCTGGCCCGACTGCGGGGCCTGGCCGAGGAGTTCACCTGCGTCGGTGACGTGCGCGGGCGGGGACTGATGATCGGGATCGAGCTGGTGGCGGCGGACGGCGGGCACGGCACCGGTGCCGCCACCACCGCGCCGGGCCGCGCCGCCCCGGAGACGGCCGCCGCCGTCCAGCGGGAGTGCCTGCGACGCGGGCTCATCGTGGACCGCGCGGGCCCGTCCGCGAGCGTCGTACGGCTCCTTCCGCCGCTGATCATCACCGAGGAACAGGCGACGGCGGTACTGGACCGGCTGGCCGACGCGGTCCAGGCGGTGGCGGCGGCTCCGCCACCCGGTACCGGCCGCGCCCCGTCCCGCAGGCCGGACGCTCCTGGCTGAGCCCTGCCCCCCACGACGCCGCCCCCCACCGCACGTCACCGAGGACCCACGTTGCACACCACTCCCGCGCCCGAACCCACCACCGCCTCCGTCCCCGGGCCCCAGGGCCACACGGACCTGGACCGCCCGGACCACTCCGTCTCCCGTCGTCCGGCCACGGAGCGCCCGGTACCGGACGGTCAGGCCCCGGACTGCTCGGGTCCGGAGACTCCCGATCCCGATCCGCACAGCACCGCCCAGGCCGCGGCCGTGGAAAACCTGCTGCGCTGCTGGACCCGTGAGGCCGGCCTGCCGCCGCCGGACGACGGCCTCCTGCGCATTCCGCTGCCCGCCAGCGGCACCGCCCTGATCGTCCCCGTCCTCTACTGGTCCCCGACCGGCCGGCACCGCTTCGGTCCCGCGCGCCTGGCCGGAACCTCCGCGTCCGCACCGCCGGCGGACGCGGCGACGGTCGCCGCGCTCCTCGCGAGGGAGACGGCCGGGGACGCGGGCGCCCACGGCACCGACCTCGTCGCGCGCGTGGCCGACTCCGTCCGCCGCACCGCCGTCTTCCTCCGCGACCGCCAAGAACACCCCGGCGACGGTCCCGACCTCTTCCTCACCGCCGAACAGGCCCTCCTCCTCGGCCACCCCCACCACCCGACCCCGAAGAGCCGCGAGGGACTCACCGACTCCGAGGCCCTGCTGTACTCACCCGAACTGCGGGGCTCCTTCCCCCTGCACTGGCTGGCCGTCGCGCCCTGCGTGCTCGCCACCGACTCGGCCTGGACCGAACGCGGGCGCCCGGTCGCCGCGGCCGGGCTCACCGCACGCCTCGCCGGAACGGGCCTGGCGCTACCGGCCGGCCACGCGGCCCTGCCCCTGCACCCCTGGCAGTTCCGCGAGGTCCGGCACCGGCCCGAGACCCGGGCCCTGCTGGACGCCGGACTGCTCCGGGACCTCGGTCCGCACGGCGACCCCTGGCACCCCACGTCCTCCCTGCGAACCGTGTACCGAAGCGGTGCTCCCGCCATGCTCAAGCTGTCCCTGGCACTGCACATCACCAACTCCTGCCGGGAGAACCTCCGCAAGGAACTCCACCGCGGCGTCGAGGTCCACCGTCTGCTGCGCGCCGGCCTGTCCCGGCGCTGGCGGGCCGCGCACCCGGACTTCGACATCGTCCGCGACCCGGCCTGGATCGCCGTCGACGGACCGGACGGCACGCCCGTGCGGGGGCTCGACGCCGTCATCCGGCACAACCCGTTCCGCCCCTCGGACGACGTCTCATGCGTCGCCGCACTCGTCGCCCCAGGCCCGCCCCGACCGGCCGGCGGCGCGAGCGGGAACGGACCCGCCGCGAACTCCCGGCTCGGCGAGGCCGTCACCCGTCTCGCCCGGCGGACCGGCCGCCCGCGAGGCGCGGTCGCCGCCGAGTGGTTCCTGCGGTACCTCGAACACGTCGTCCGCCCGGTGCTGTGGCTGGACGCGGAGGCCGGCATCGCCCTGGAGGCCCACCAGCAGAACACCCTGCTCCTGCTGGATGCCGACGGCTGGCCCGCCGGCGGCCGCTACCGCGACAACCAGGGTTACTACTTCCGCGAGTCCCGCCGCGCGGAACTGGACGCCCGGCTGCCCGGCATCGGCACCCGCAGTGACACGTTCGTCTCCGACGAGGTCACCGACGAGCGGTTCGCCTACTACCTCGCCATCAACAACGTGTTCGGGCTCGTCGGAGCCCTCGGCTCCCAGCGCCTCGCCGACGAACGGCTGCTGCTCGCCGCCTTCCGCCGCTTCCTCGGCCGGCTCGCCTCGGGCCCGGCCCCCCTGCGCAGCACGCTGCCCGCCCGGCTGCTCGACTCGCCCGTCCTGCGCTGCAAGGCCAACCTGCTGACCCGGCTCCACGGCCTCGACGAACTCGTCGGCCCGGTCGACACCCAGTCCGTCTACGTCACGATCGCCAACCCCCTGCACTCCTGAAACCCGACGACCACGCCCGACCACGCCTCCCGAAAAGAGCGACACCGTGGCTTCCACCGACGCGAGCGCCGACGCCCCCACCGCCCCTGCCGACCTCGGCACCGACCCGGAACCCGGCACGGACGAGGACGACACCCTGGACCTGCAGCTGCCCGAGGAGTTCGTCACCCTCTTCCGGGAACAGCCGGCCGCTCCAGGTCCGGACGCGGGCGACGACCTGCTCGACCGTGTCGTCGACTGGGGTCCGACCGCCACCCCCGCGGGGCTGTTCCGGCTGGTGCCCGTCCGGGTCGACCGGGACGCCGCGCTCGTCGGCCGCTGGATGAACGACCCCGCCGTCGCCTCTTTCTGGGAGCTGGCCGGGCCGCAGAGCGTGACCGAGGACCACCTACGGGCCCAGCTCACCGGCGACGGACGCAGTGTTCCGTGCCTCGGCCTGCTGGAGGGGACGCCGATGAGCTACTGGGAGATCTACCGGGCCGACCTCGACCCGCTGGCCCGCTACTGTCCCGTCCGACCGCACGACACGGGCATCCACCTCCTCATCGGCGACGCCGCCGACCGCGGGCGGGGCCTCGGCACCACCCTGATCAGGGCCGTGGCCGACCTCGTCCTCACCCGGCGGGCCGCCTGCACACGCGTTCTCGCCGAACCCGACGTGCGCAACGCCCCGTCCGTCGAGGCCTTCCTGAAGGCCGGGTTCCAGCTCGCCGCCGAGGTCGACCTGCCGACCAAGCGGGCCGCCCTCATGGTCCGGGACCGGTGCGCGCGAGAGGTGTCCTAGGCCCCGCCCACCCCGTCCCCGCCTGCCGAGGAGCCCGCCTTGCCCCCGCCCTCCCCCCGGTCTCTCGTGTCCCTGCCGCCTGCCGCGCTCACCCGTTTGTCAGTCCCGGGCCGTAGGGTGGTCGGGCTATGACGAAGCCCTCACTCCCCGAACTCCTGCACGCCGCCGTCACCGCCGTCGGCGGTACGGAGCGTCCCGGTCAGGTGACCATGGCCGAAGCCGTCGCGGAAGCGATCGACAGCGGTTCCCATCTGCTGGTCCAGGCCGGCACCGGCACCGGCAAGTCGCTCGGCTACCTGGTGCCCGCGCTGGCGCACGGGGAGCGCGTCGTCGTGGCCACCGCGACGCTGGCCCTGCAGCGCCAGCTCGTGGAGCGGGACCTGCCGCGCACGGTCGACGCCCTGCACCCGCAGCTGCGCCGTCGCCCGGAGTTCGCGATGCTCAAGGGCCGGTCGAACTACCTGTGCCTGCACCGGCTCCACGAGGGCGTTCCGCAGGACGAGGAGGAGGGCCTGTTCGACCAGTTCGAGGCCGCCGCCCCCACCAGCAAGCTGGGCCAGGACCTGCTGCGGATGCGGGACTGGGCGGACGAGACGGAGACGGGCGACCGCGACGACCTCACGCCCGGCGTCTCCGACCGGGCCTGGTCGCAGGTGTCGGTGTCCTCGCGGGAGTGCCTGGGCGCCTCGAAGTGCGCCTACGGCGCGGAGTGCTTCGCGGAGATGGCCCGGGAGCGCGCCAAGCTCGCGCAGGTCGTCGTCACCAACCACGCGCTGCTCGCGATCGACGCCATCGAGGGCGCGCCGGTGCTGCCGCAGCACGAGGTGCTGATCGTCGACGAGGCGCACGAGCTGGTGTCCCGGGTCACCGGAGTGGCCACCGGCGAGCTCACTCCCGGCCAGGTCAACCGGGCGGTGCGGCGGGCGGCGAAGCTCGTCGACGAGAAGGCCGCCGACCAGCTCCAGACGGCCGCGGAGGGCTTCGAGCGGCTGATGGAACTGGCCCTGCCCGGCCGGCTCGAGGAGATCCCGGAGGACCTCGGCTACGCCCTGATGGCGCTGCGCGACGCCTGCCGTACGGTCATCTCCGCGATCGGCGCCACGAAGGACAGGTCCGTGCAGGACGAGGACGCGGTCCGCAAGCAGGCCCTGGCCTCGGTGGAGTCCGTCCACGACGTGGCGGAGCGGATCACGAACGGCTCCGAGTGGGACGTCGTCTGGTACGAGCGCCATGACCGCTTCGGTGCGTCCCTGCGCGTCGCACCCATGTCTGTCTCGGGCCTGCTCCGCGAGAAGCTCTTCACCGACCGCTCCGTCGTGCTGACCTCGGCGACGCTGAAGCTCGGCGGCGACTTCAACGGTGTCGGCGCCTCGCTCGGTCTCGCCCCCGAGGGCACGGAGGGCGACGACGTCCCCCAGTGGAAGGGCGTCGACGTCGGCTCGCCCTTCGACTACCGCAAGCAGGGCATCCTGTACGTCGCCAAGCACCTGGCCCGGCCCGCGCGGGACGGCGACCGCGGTGACATGCTCGACGAGCTCACGGAACTGATCCAGGCGGCCGGCGGTCGCACGCTGGGCCTGTTCTCCTCGATGCGGGCGGCCCAGCTGGCCGCCGAGGAGCTGCGTTCCCGCATCCCCGAGTACCCGATCCTCCTCCAGGGCGAGGAGACGCTCGGCGAGCTGATCAAGAATTTCGCCGCCGATCCGAAGACCTGTCTGTTCGGCACGCTGTCCCTGTGGCAGGGCGTGGACGTCCCCGGCCCCAGCTGCCAGCTGGTCGTCATGGACAAGATCCCGTTCCCGCGCCCGGACGACCCTCTGATGAGCGCCCGCCAGAAGGCGGTCGAGGAGGCCGGGGGCAACGGCTTCATGGCGGTCGCCGCCACGCATGCCGCGCTGCTCATGGCGCAGGGCGCCGGCCGCCTCGTCCGGGCGTCGGGCGACCGCGGTGTGGTCGCCGTGCTGGACCAGCGGCTGGCCACGGCCCGGTACGGGAGTTATCTGAAAGCGTCACTGCCCGACTTCTGGTTCACCACGGACCGTAACCAGGTGCGCAAGTCGCTGGCCGCCATCGACGCGGCGGCGCGGCAGTCGGAAAACGGCTGAGGAGGCCCGGACAGCGCGGGGCCCCGGAACCGGCGCAGAGGTTCCGGGGCCCGGTCGGGGCCGGCGGGTCGCTGTCGTGCAGGACCCGCCCGGCGTGGCGCTCAGACGCGGCGCAGTACGGCCACCACCTTGCCGAGGATGGTCGCGTCGTCTCCCGGGATGGGCTCGTACGCCGAGTTGTGCGGGAGGAGCCAGACGTGCCCGTCCTCGCGCTTGAAGCGCTTGACGGTGGCTTCGCCGTCGAGCATCGCGGCCACGATGTCGCCGTTCTCGGCGACCGGCTGGCGGCGGACCGTGACCCAGTCGCCGTCGCAGATGGCGGCCTCGATCATCGAGTCGCCGACGACCTTCAGGACGAAGAGTTCGCCGTCTCCGACCAGCTGCCGGGGCAGCGGGAAGACGTCCTCCACGGACTCCTCGGCGAGGATCGGGCCACCGGCGGCGATGCGCCCGACGAGTGGGACGTAGGACGCGGCGGGCTTGCCGGCGGTGTCCGCGGGCGGCACGGCGGCGGCCTGGTCGGAGCCGCGCACCTCGTAGGCGCGCGGGCGGTGCGGGTCGCGGCGCAGGAAGCCCTTGCGCTCCAGTGCCATCAGCTGGTGTGCGACGGAGGAAGTGCTGGAGAGGCCGACGGCCTGGCCGATCTCCCGCATCGACGGCGGGTAGCCCCGCCGCTGCACGGAGTCCCGGATGACCTCGATCACCCGGCGCTGGCGGTCGGTGAGTCCCGAGCTGTCCGCCCGGATGCCGGGAGGTCGGCCCGGCAGGGAGCGCTTGGTCCCCTCGGGATTCATGGTGTCGCTCATCGCGTGCACCGGCTCAGGTCGGCCCTGGGAGCGGTCCTGGGCGGTGATGGTGGCACTGTCGGCAGTGGTGGTCACGTCGGCCCCTCTCGATGGTCTCCCTGCTGCACAACGGTAGTGGCTTCGAAAGGTTGCGCCAAACACACGTTCGAGTGAAAAAACGCGAATCGCCCGCCCCTGAAGGGGGACTGGGTGTATGGCCATCGCGGCGTCCGGTTGTCCGCGCCCGGCGGGCGGAAGGGCCTCTTGCTGTACCCTCGCCGCCGGACGGCGCCCTCGTCGGCCGCCGCCCCAGTCTGTCACCGGGCGCCCCGTCCGACGGGGGCCCGCGCCCATCTGCGCGGTAGCCGCACGGCCCCTCCCCGCGGCGCTCACCGCATCTCCGCATGCGGCGGGACGGCGCACGCCCGCGTGCGGCCCCGCGTCACGGAGGGTCCCGCGGCTGCGGGCGCGACACGCGTGCCGAGCGTGAATGTATGAGTCAAGCACCACATGTAGTGGTTGGATTACGGGAGCGGCCCACAAGTTGTGGTGACCCTGGTCTTCGAGCCCGCTGTGATCGCCTATGCTTGGGGCTGCTTCGAGGGGCCCGAAGGGTCTCGTGAGGCTATTTCGAGTCTGCTGTGAGGAGGGTTGGGAGTTCATGCACTGCCCCTTCTGCAGGCATCCCGACAGCCGCGTCGTCGACAGCCGTACGACCGACGACGGTACGTCGATCCGCAGGCGCCGCCAGTGCCCCGACTGCTCCCGTCGTTTCACGACCGTGGAGACGTGCTCGCTCATGGTGGTGAAGCGGTCCGGGGTCACCGAGCCGTTCAGCCGAACCAAGATCATCAACGGTGTGCGCAAGGCCTGCCAGGGCCGGCCCGTCACCGAGGACGCGCTCGCCCAGCTCGGTCAGCGGGTCGAGGAGGCGGTGCGGGCCACCGGGAGCGCCGAGCTGACCACCCACGACGTGGGACTGGCCATACTCGGCCCGTTGCAGGAGCTCGACCTCGTCGCCTATCTGCGGTTCGCCTCGGTCTACCGGGCGTTCGACTCGCTCGAGGACTTCGAGGCCGCGATCGCGGAGCTGAGGGAGGCGACGGGGCTTCCCGGCGAAGACGGCGACGAGGCCGGCGCGGGGAGCCAGGAAGACGACCGCGGGCCCACGGGGACGGCACAGGTCCCCGAACCCGCAGGCGCCGCCGACTGACCGGCGGCCGGACCCGGACGCAGGAACCGGGCCCGGCGGGCGGCGGCGAGTGAGAAAGACCTGTCGCGGGCGGAGTCACAGGGGCCCGCGACACCAGACAGAACACCGTGCCACGGAAACAATCGGGGCACTTCAGGGCGTTTTCGCCCGTATATGGGAGGCGGCATGACAGAGACGGCGAGCGGTCCGGCACGGAGCTCCCGCGCCAAGGGCACCAAGGCGGGCAAGGGACTCCGTATCGAGCGCGTCCACACCACTCCCGGGGTCCACCCCTACGACGAGGTGGCCTGGGAGCGTCGTGACGTCGTCATGACCAACTGGCGCGACGGCTCGGTCAACTTCGAGCAGCGCGGCGTCGAGTTCCCCGACTTCTGGTCGGTGAACGCGGTCAACATCGTCACCAGCAAGTACTTCCGCGGTGCCGTCGGCACCCCGCAGCGCGAGGTGAGCCTGAAGCAGCTCATCGACCGCATCGTGAAGACGTACCGGAAGGCCGGTGAGGACCACAAGTACTTCGCCTCGCCCGCCGACGCCGAGATCTTCGAGCACGAGCTGGCCTACGCCCTCCTGCACCAGATCTTCAGCTTCAACAGCCCGGTCTGGTTCAACGTCGGCACGCCCCAGCCGCAGCAGGTCTCCGCCTGCTTCATCCTGTCCGTCGACGACTCCATGGAGTCGATCCTCGACTGGTACAAGGAAGAGGGCATGATCTTCAAGGGCGGCTCCGGCGCCGGCCTGAACCTCTCCCGCATCCGCTCCTCCAAGGAGCTGCTCTCCTCCGGCGGCAACGCCTCCGGCCCGGTCTCCTTCATGCGCGGCGCGGACGCCTCCGCCGGCACGATCAAGTCCGGTGGCGCCACCCGCCGCGCCGCCAAGATGGTCATCCTCGACGTCGACCACCCCGACGTGGAGAACTTCATCGAGACCAAGGTCAAGGAAGAGGAGAAGATCCGCGCCCTGCGCGACGCGGGCTTCGACATGGACCTGGGCGGCGACGACATCACGTCCGTCCAGTACCAGAACGCCAACAACTCGGTCCGCGTGAACGACGAGTTCATGAAGGCGGTCGAGCAGGGCGGCAAGTTCGGTCTGCGGGCCCGCATGACCGGTGAGGTCATCGAGGAGATCGAGGCCAAGTCCCTCTTCCGCAAGATGGCCGAGGCCGCCTGGGCCTGCGCCGACCCGGGCATCCAGTACGACGACACGATCAACCACTGGCACACCTGCCCGGAGTCCGGCCGGATCAACGGCTCGAACCCCTGCAGCGAGTACATGCACCTGGACAACACGTCCTGCAACCTGGCCTCGCTGAACCTGATGAAGTTCCTGAAGGACGACGGCAAGGGCAACCAGTCCTTCGAGACCGAGCGCTTCCAGAAGGTCGTCGAGCTGGTCATCACCGCGATGGACATCTCGATCTGCTTCGCGGACTTCCCGACCCAGAAGATCGGCGAGAACACCCGCGCCTTCCGTCAGCTCGGCATCGGCTACGCCAACCTCGGCGCCCTGCTGATGGCCACCGGCCACGCCTACGACTCCGACGGCGGCCGCGCCCTCGCCGGTGCCATCACCTCCCTGATGACGGGCACCGCCTACCGCCGCTCCGCCGAGCTCGCCGCGGTCGTCGGCCCGTACGACGGCTACGCCCGCAACGCGGACGCCCACCAGCGCGTCATGAAGCAGCACTCCGACGCCAACGGCACCGCCGTGCGCATGGACGACCTGGACACCCCGGTGTGGGCCGCCGCCACCGAGGCCTGGCAGGACGTGCTGCGCCTCGGCGAGAAGAACGGTTTCCGCAACTCGCAGGCGTCCGTGCTCGCCCCGACCGGCACCATCGGTCTGGCCATGTCCTGCGACACCACCGGTGTCGAGCCCGACCTCGCCCTGGTCAAGTTCAAGAAGCTCGTCGGCGGCGGCTCGATGCAGATCGTCAACGGCACCGTCCCGCAGGCCCTGCGCCGCCTGGGCTACCAGGAGGAGCAGATCGAGGCGATCGTCGCCCACATCGCCGAGAACGGCAACGTGATCGACGCCCCCGGCCTCAAGCCCGAGCACTACGAGGTGTTCGACTGCGCCATGGGCGAGCGTGCCATCTCCCCGATGGGCCACGTCCGCATGATGGCCGCGATCCAGCCCTGGATCTCCGGCGCCATCTCCAAGACGGTCAACATGCCGGAGACGGCGACCGTCGAGGAGGTCGAGGAGATCTACTTCGAGGCCTGGAAGCTCGGCGTCAAGGCGCTCGCGATCTACCGGGACAACTGCAAGGTCGGCCAGCCGCTCTCCGCGAAGACCAAAGAGAAGGAGAAGGCCGAGGTCACCGAGAAGGCCGAGGAGACGATCCGCGCCGCGGTCGAGAAGGTGGTCGAGTACCGCCCGGTCCGCAAGCGCCTCCCGAAGGGACGTCCCGGCATCACCACCTCGTTCACGGTCGGTGGCGCCGAGGGCTACATGACCGCCAACTCCTACCCGGACGACGGCCTCGGCGAGGTCTTCCTGAAGATGTCCAAGCAGGGCTCCACCCTCGCGGGCATGATGGACGCCTTCTCCATCGCGGTCTCCGTCGGCCTCCAGTACGGCGTGCCGCTGGAGACGTACGTCTCGAAGTTCACCAACATGCGCTTCGAGCCGGCCGGCATGACGGACGACCCGGACGTGCGGATGGCGCAGTCGATCGTCGACTACATCTTCCGCCGCCTGGCGCTGGACTTCCTGCCCTTCGAGACCCGCTCCGCCCTCGGCATCCACTCGGCCGAGGAGCGCCAGCGGCACCTGGAGACCGGTTCGTACGAGCCGTCCGACGACGAGGTCGACGTCGAGGGACTGGCCCAGTCGGCGCCGCGCGCCCAGGAGCTGAAGGCCGTCGCCACGCCGAAGGCCGAGGCCGAGGTGGTCAAGCCCGCTCCGAAGGAGGCGCACACCAGCGCCGAGCTGGTGGAGATGCAGCTGGGCATCCAGGCCGACGCCCCGCTGTGCTTCTCCTGCGGCACGAAGATGCAGCGGGCCGGTTCCTGCTACATCTGCGAGGGCTGCGGCTCGACCAGCGGCTGCAGCTGATCGGCATGACCCCGTGAGCAAGGGGCGTCGGCCCTCGGCCGACGCCCCTTGCCCATGCCGTCACCCGCAGGGGATCAGGGCCGGCGAGCCGCGCCCATGACGCCGGTGAACGTCGCCGGGTCGCCCTCGAAGCCGTGGACGCCGCCGCGGAACTCCCACGCCCCCGTCGCGTCCCGGACGAACTCCGCGACCGTCGCCGCCGTCGCCGCGGGGACACCGCCGAAGCCGTCCTCGGCCAGCACGGTGTAGCCCTCCCGGATGCGCAGGCCCGGGTTGGTCACGCCGCCGAAGGTCCGGTGCCCGGAGCGCTGCTGGATCACGACCCCGACCACCACGCGCGCGTACCGGGCGTCCAGCCGTTCCAGCTCCAGCGTCATGACCTCGTCGTAGCCGAAGCCCTTGCCGTCCTTGCTGTCCCGGTTCAGATAGATCGTGCCGTCGGGAGAGCGGCTGTCGAAGTGCACCACGTAGACGGGGTCCCCGTACGGATCGTCCGCCGGATATGTTCCGGCGACGACGTCCAGGTCGGCGGCCGGTGCTCCCGCCGGACTCGGATCCCAACGCAGCGCGACCTCGACCTTGCGGATCCCCTTGCTGAGGCCGTTCACAGACTTCCCCTTCCCCGGTCCTGCCTTGCCCCGCCACCCCAACTGCCGAACGACGCCGACAGGTTGTCCATCCTGCCATGCGCCAGGACGCCGCAGCGGAAGAGCGGTCCGCCGGAGAGCGACCGGTGCCGCCTCCCCTGGCCTTACCATGGCGCGGTGCTGGTCAAGTGGATTCGCTGCACCGTGGTCGACCGCCGCGGTTTCGAGCGGGGGCAGCGGAAGTGGGCGGGGCTTCCGGGGGAGCCGGGTTTTCGGGGACAGGGGGGTGGCTGGAGCCGGGGACGGCCGGACGTGGCACACATCTTCTCCTTCTGGGAGAGCAGGACCTTCTACGACTCCTTCATGGCACGCTCGCACGACCGGCTCGCCTCGGCCCAGGCGGGCACCTTCAAGGACGCCCAGGTCAGGCTCTTCGATCACCGGTTCGACGTGAAGACCGGCTTCGAACCGCGCTTCACGGACGCCGACCTGCTGCGGGTCGCCCTCTGCCGCGTCCACGAGGACCGGGCCGAGCACTACGTGCTGATGCAGGAGAAGGTCTGGAACCCCGCGATGGCCGGCTCGCCCGGCATGATCCGCGGCCTGTTCGGCGAGGCGCCCGGCAACGAATACCTGGTGCTGTCGATGTGGCGGTCGGCCGCCGAACACGGCAAGTACCGCACCGAGAGGGTGGAACGGCTCGCCCTGCGCGCCCAGACGGAGGCCGACATCGCGGCCCTCACGGGGGACATCGTGCAGCTGGAACCGTCCTGGACCGTGTGACCTGCGCCGTACGGGGCAGGCGCGAGTCCTCGGTTCCGCGTTCCACGATCTAGGGTTTCCGGCATGGCACGACCACGGCGCATCGTTCTCGTCCGGCACGGCGAGTCGACGGGCAACGTCGACGACTCCGTGTACGAGCGCGAACCCGACCACGCGCTCGCCCTGACCGAGCGGGGCTGGGCGGAGGCCGAGGAGACGGGCAGGAAGCTGCGCGAGGTGTTCGGCCGCGAGCGCGTCAGCGTGTACGTCTCCCCCTACCGCCGCACGCACGAGACGCTGCGGGCCTTCCACCTCGACCCCGAGCTCATACGGATACGGGAGGAACCCCGGCTGCGCGAGCAGGACTGGGGGAACTGGCAGGACCGCGACGACGTACGCCTGCAGAAGGCCTACCGCGACGCCTACGGCCACTTCTTCTACCGCTTCGCGCAGGGCGAGTCCGGCGCCGACGTCTACGACCGGGTCGGTGGCTTCCTGGAGAGCCTGTTCCGCAGCTTCGAGGACCCCGACCACCCGCCGAACGTCCTCCTGGTCACCCACGGACTGGCGATGCGTCTGTTCTGCATGCGGTGGTTCCACTGGACGGTCGCGGAGTTCGAGTCGCTGTCGAACCCCGGGAACGGAGAGGTCAGGATGCTCGTGCTGGGCGAGGACGGCAAGTACGCGCTGGACCGGCCCTTCGAGCGGTGGCGGGATCCGGAATCGTACGGAATGACGGGATAAGGTGGCAGGGCGATGACCGCTCATTCATCTCCTGACGAGTGCCTGGACCGGGCCCTGGCCAGCCTGCGCGGACTGTCGGTGGGGGACGCGCTGGGCTCACAGTTCCTCGTGCCCGCGAACTATCCGCTGCTGGGGCGCCGCGAGCTGCCGCCGGGGACCTGGCGGTGGACCGACGACACCGAGATGGCCGCCTCCGTGGTAGCCGTCCTGGCCGCCCACCACCGCATCGACCAGGACGCCCTGGCACGCTCCTTCGCCGAGCACCACGACGTCGACCGCGGCTATGGGCCGGCGGTCGACCGGCTGCTGCGGCAGGTCCGGGAGGGCGGTGACTGGCGCGAGCTCGCCGCCGCGCTCTTCAACGGCCAGGGGTCCTGGGGCAACGGTGCCGCGATGCGCATCGCCCCCCTGGGCGCCTGGTACGCGGACGACCCGGAGCAGGCGACGCACCAGGCCGAGATCTCGGCCTACCCCACGCACCAGCACCGCGAGGCGGTGGTCGGCGCCATGGCCGTCGCCGCCGCCGCCGCGCTGGCCGCGTCGGCCGACGGCCCGCCCGGGGCGCACGCGCTCCTCGACGGGGTGATCGCGCTGGTACCGAAGAGCGCCGTCGGCGCCGGGCTGCGCCGCGCCCGGGACATGCTCGACTACGGCGACGCGGCCACCGTCGCCGCCGTACTGGGCTGCGGCAGGCGTACGACCGCCCATGACACGGTCCCCTTCGCACTCTGGTCCGCCGCGCGGGCCCTCGACGACTACGCGCACGCCTTCTGGACGACCGCCCAGGTCGGCGGGGACGTGGACACGACCTGCGCGATCGTGGGCGGGGTGGTCGCCGCCGGCCGGGCGGGCGCGCCGCCGGCCGAGTGGGCGGCCCGCACCGAGGCGCTGCCGAGCTGGACGGCCGGCGCGGACAGGTCCGCAGGGTGACTCGTCGGCCCCTGGCCCGCCGCCCGGCGGGCCCGGGGGCGCCGCGTGACCCCCGACCCCCGGCCGGCGGCCCCGCCCCCCCGGGGCGGGCCCCTCCGGGGCCCCGCCCGGCCCGCGAGGGCCGGCCCGCCCCCCGC
>NZ_JBIWJA010000032.1:75187-91925 GCF_044764905.1 Streptomyces sp. NPDC093586
CGCCCGGGGGGGGGGCGGGCGGGGGCGGGGGGGGGGCCCGGGCCCGGGGGGGGCCCCGGGGGCCCCGGGCCCCCCCGCCGGGGGCCCGGGGCCCCGCCGCGCCACGCCTGACGCCGGGCCGGCGGCCCGGCCCCGCGTGGTCGGCCCCTTCCGGGGCCCGGCCGTGCCGGAGAGGGCCTTCAGGCCGCTCTCGCGGACCCTGATCACCAGCCACGCCGTGGCCGGGACGAGCACGGCCGGGACGAGCACGGCCGGGGGCGGCGGCCGGCATGAAGGCCGCGGCGATGCCGTGCGCGAGTGGCCCGTGGCTCCATGAGGCGGGCAGTCGACGCGGGACGTGACGAGCACGGTCTTCCGCTCCGGTGCGGCCTCGGGTCGGAGCGACGTGATCCGCCTGGTCGCTTCGTCGCGACCGGTCGGCCGAGCCGAAGACGGCGGCCAGGACGGCCAGGCCGAGCGAACCGCCCACCTTTGGGGCGGTGTTGAGCAGGGCGGAGGCCGATCCGGCTTTGTGCGGGGGCGATGTCGTAGGCGGTTCACCCATCGCCCCATCGAAGACGCTCATACGCGTTGTCGCGGCAGACACCGTGTTCGCATGCTGTTTCGCCACCACGGGCCCACGAGGCGTCAGGGCTGGGAGAGGCGAAGGGAAACCGTGACCGCCGCGGATCGCGTCGGGAGGCTGCCGTGACGCGCCCGGCGCCGGCACGGGAACGGACCCCGGACAGTACCCGCGGGCTCCTCCTGGAACGCGGCTGCATAGGCGGCTCCCGCGCCGTCCCGCATGTGCCCGGGGCCGACCGGGCGAGCATGGACCACCCCTTCCCAGGAAGGTCCGGGCCGGCCCGCGAGGCCGTGCGGCAGGACTTTCACGGGCTGTGTGAGGAAAGTGTCGTGCACCTGGACGCGCCCGGCCCCGTCGTCGAGCGGCCGTGGTGCTGTTCCGGCGGCGAGACGGTGGCGTCGGTCGTCGCGCCGGTGGGCCGGCCGGCCCTGGATCCCGGGGCGTCGCGGACCGGACGCCGATCGCTCCGGTGTCCGCCGCCGCGGGCCGGCCCCGGGACGTATCGCCCGCTTCCTTCACAGGGTCGTGACAGCGGTGAAGTCTTCCCCACCGTCGAGCCGAAGCTGTTCGCGTGCACGTTCCTCAGCCCGTGGCCGGGGGCGTTTCCGCTGACCTGGGCGGGAAATCGACCGGCCGGTACCGGACATCGCCTGGCGAGGTGCTTTCCCTCGTCGTCACTGAGCGTTTTCCAATCTGGCGGGGCGGCTTGAGAGTTGGGCTGTCAGACAGGTGAAGCCCCTGGCAGAGGGGTTTTCGACCGAGAAGAACCGTCTCCACCAGAGGCTTCGGGTGCTTGTCCGCCCGTCCGGCGTCGACGTGTCCAGCTCTGCCCTGTGCTTCCTGTCCGCCCAGCTTCGCCGACACCGCCGGGCGCTCGGCACCCGATGGCGACGCCTGGGCCCCGGCCGACAGGCCCTGCTCACCCTTGCCCACCTCCGCAACGGTCATCCGTACGCCCAGCTCGCGGCCGGATCCGGCATCGGCACCACCACCGCGTACCGGTACATCACCGAGGCCGTCGATCTCCTGGCTGCACTCGCCCCGGCCCTCGCGCAGGCGGCCCGGGCGGCATCGGCGAAGGCGTTCGTGCTGCTGGACGGCACTCCGCTGCCGATCGACCGCGTCGCCGCGGACCGTCCCTTCTCCTCCGGCAAGCACAAGAAGCACGGGATGAACGTGCAGGTCCTGGCCGGTCCCTCCGGCCGGCTGCTGCGGGCCTCACCTGCCCTGACCGGTGCCGTGCACGACGTCCGGGCCGCCCGTGAGCACGGCGTCATCGCCGCTCTCGCGGACGCCCGAGTCACCTGCTGGGCAGACAAGGGCTACCGAGGCGCCGGGAGCACGGTCCGCGTCCCGTACCGGGGCCGGCGGGAGACGCTGTCCGCGGGCCAGAAGGCCGTCAACCGGTCCCACGCGAAGATCCGGGCCCTCGTCGAACAGGCCGTCGCCCCCCTCAAGTCCTGGCGGCTCCTCCGCGCACCGCGGTGCTCGACCGCACGCGTCACGAGCCTCGTCCGAGCTGTCCTCTGCCTGCACCTGACCAGCTCGGACCGAGGATGGAAAACGCTCAGTGAGCGAATGGACCGGCAGATCGAGGAGGTGGCCGACCGGCCGATGGTCCCACCGCTGCGGTCCGAAGGCGTCTGGCCCCCGGTTCCGGGAAGTCCGGCGCCGCTCGGGGAACCGGGGTGTCACCCGGGGGCCGGGGCGGCGTAGGCTAAGGGGGTCATGCCGTACGAACCGCCTACTCACACCGTCGAGCGCTCTCTCCGCGCCACGACCGGAGCCAAGATCATCGCCGGTGTCGACGAGGTGGGGCGCGGTGCGTGGGCCGGTCCGGTCACCGTCTGTGCGGCGGTCACCGGGCTGCGACGACCCCCGACGGGTCTCACCGACTCCAAGCTGCTCACCGTCAAGCGGCGGGCCGGGCTCGCCGCGGAGCTGCGGGACTGGGTGACCTCCTACGCCCTGGGGCATGCCTCTCCGGAGGAGATCGACGACCTGGGGATGACGGCGGCGCTGCGACTGGCCGCGGTGCGCGCCCTGGAGGCCCTCCCGGTCCGTCCCGACGCCGTCATCCTCGACGGCAAGCACGATTACCTCGGGGCGCCCTGGCGGGTCCGTACGGTCGTCAAGGGCGACCAGTCGTGCGTGGCGGTCGCGGCGGCTTCGGTGCTCGCCAAGGTCCAGCGCGACAAAATGATGGCCGAACTGGGTGCCCACCATGCAGACTTCGGTTTTGCGGACAACGCCGGGTATCCGTCGCCCGTGCACAAGGCCGCACTGGCGGAACGGGGCCCCACCCCGCACCACCGGTTGTCGTGGGCGTATCTTGATGCGCTGCCCCAGTGGCGGCACCTCAAGAAGGTCCGCGGCCGGGCGGACGGAAGTGTTCCGGAAATCGAGGGACAGCTCGGCTTCGATTTCTGACAGTTCCGCTCGCAGGCATGCGCCACCCGCTGACGCTAGCCGCACCAATGTTTGATAAAAATCAGCTCATGCCTCTCATTCCCGAGGAGCCTCAGATTCACGAGAAGGCCCAGGGTCCCCGCGCCACTCCGGCCAGCGGCCGTACCGCGCAGACCCCCCGCCCCGTACCCGGCCCCCGTCCCGCGGCTCCGCCGCGCCCCGGTCGTCCCGGCGCTCTGCGGCCGACGCCGCCGGCGCAGCGCACCTCGCACGACGCGGCCCCGGCCAAGCCCGCACCGTCGGGTCCGGCGACTCCCGCCGCCGCCCCGGCCGGCCCGCAGATCCAGTTGATCCCCGCTTCTCCCGAAGGCGCGCTCGACGCGGCCGAGGAAGCCGTGGACCTGCTTCTGGACTCGGGCCGCACCCCCGGTGACGTGCTGGTGGTCACCACCGGTGAACCGCATCCGTGGGCCGCCCACGAACTGTCCTTCGGCGACGCCTCCTACTGGGCGCAGCACGACGCGGGCGACGACGTCTTCTACGCGGACGCCGCCGTCGCCGAGCGTGCCGCGGCGCGTCCCGTGGTCGTCGTCGCGCTCAACGGCGGCCCCGAAGCGGCTGCCGTCACCGCGCTGTCGGCGGCCCACGCCCGGGCAGGTGCCCTGCTGATCGTCTGCGGTGACCCGCAGCGGATCAACTCGGTCCTGGGCGCGAGCGCCTGAGCCGTCCGCGTCACGGGCGCCGGGCGCCGGGCTCCGGTCCACGGAGGCCGGGCACGACACCGGCGACCGTCGCGTCGGCACACTCTCGGTGACGGCGTCGACGTGTCCCGGCGGCCGACGTCGGCCGGTGCGCGCCGCCGCTCGCGCGTGGTGCGGGCCAGACCCCACCGCGGCGCGGCCGACCGGTGCGCCGTCCAGGACGGCGGGGGGAGTACGAACGGCGCGGACTCACGAGTCTGCGGTACGGACGATGCCGGGCGCGCTGGTTGCGCCGGTGAGAACGGGCGGCGCCCGGTGCCTCGTCGGCCCCGGCGCCCGGGGCGCGGGAAAGCGACACGCCGGGCCCCCGTCGCTCAGCGGGCCGCCGCGCGGCGCAGTACGTCCGAGGCGACACCGCCGGTACGCGGCGGCGGAGGCGGTGCCTCCGACGTGGCGAACGGCTCCGGCGCCGACATCGCGTGGGGACGGCGGCCACCGCGGCCCTCGCCGAGGACCTGCCACCCGTCACGGGTCAGCGTGATGTACGCCCCGCAGCGCAGTCCGTGCAAGGTGCAGGCGTCGCGCAGCCCCCACATCCACGCGCCGTCCTCCTCCGTCCAGCGCGCGTCGCCCTCGCGGCAGTAGAGCAGCACGGCGGTGCGCACCGGAGTGCGGCGCCGCAGATCGTGCGGAATGACCCGGCGGAGCTGCGCGAGCAGCGCGTTGCGGAACAGCCAGCCGTCCGCCGGTGCGCGACGGACGGTGAACGAGGCGCTCGCGCGCAGCCGTTCGTCCGGGTCGAGCACGGCCACGACCGCGGTCGCCGGCTCGGGACGGTGGCGCGCGTGCAGTCCGCTGACGACCTCCCGCGGATTGCGCAGCAGCGGGATTCCGGCCGAGGCCCACTCCGCGGGTTCGAGCAGGCGGGTGGCGGAGGCGGTGGGCGGCGACAAAGACGCCGCCGAGGACGAGGCGAATCCGAAGGTCACGTTCCTCCCTTCGGCTACGCGCCCACACTGCGGGCGGGGTCGGATTCGGGGGAGCGCGCACCGCAGTGAAGCCCTGCCGGGACACGGACGAGCCGTGCGGGGAGCGGACTTCAATTCTTGCTGTCGAACTGGGATGCGGCAACGAGCAATTGGGGCCGACGACCCTTATCGGACGATGCGCGTCCTATATCCCTACCCGCGGAGACGTCGGGCGACGCATGGGGCGCACCGCCCGGAGGGACGGCGACGACACCCGGCCGGCGGTGCGCACGCCGGACGGTCAGCCCTGCACGGCCAGGACCAGTGGCAACACCCCCGGGGCGCCCGCACGACGCAGCAGCCGGGCGGCGACCGCGAGGGTCCAGCCGGTCTCCGTGTAGTCGTCCACGAGAAGGACCGGACCCTCCTGGCCGCTGAGCGCGGCGGCAAGGGCGGGCGGCACCGTGAGCGTCCCGTCGAGCGCCTTGAGCCGCTGCGCGCTGTTGCTGCGGGACACCGGCGGCGCTTCTTCCGTGTACTCGGCCGCGTACTCGACCGAGCCGAGCAACGGCAACCGGCCCACCTCGGCGATGCGCGCACCGAGCGAGTGGATCAGCCGCGGGCGCGAGCGCGAGGCGACGGTCACCACGCCGACGGGACGCGGCGGGGCGTCGGCCGCGCCGGAGGCCCAGCCGCCCGGTCCCTTCGCCCAGTCGGCCAGCACCGTCACGACGGCCTTCGCGACATCGTCCGGCACCGGGCCGTCGGGAGCGTGCGCCGCCAGCATCGGGCGCAGCCGGTTGCCCCAGCCGATGTCGGACAGACGCCCCAGCGCCCGCCCCGTCGCCGCCTGTTCGCCGACGGGGATACGGCCCTTCAGTTCGACGCCGATCGCCGGGAGCCCGGTCGGCCACATGCGGCGCGGCTCCACCTCGACGCCGGCCCGGCCCAGGTCGGCCCGCGCGGCGTCCAGGGCGGCGGGGGAGGTGTCCGCCGTGAAGCGCGGGCCCGCGCAGTTGTCGCAGTGCCCGCAGGGCTTGGCGCCCTCGTCGTCCAACTGACGCTGCAGGAACTCCATCCGGCAGTCCGTCGTCGACGCGTAGTCGCGCATCGCCTGCTGCTCGGCCCTGCGTTGCCGTGCGACCCAGTCGTACCGCTCGGCGTCGTACGTCCACGGCCGGCCGGTCGCGGTCCAGCCGCCCTTGACCCGCTTCACCGCGCCGTCGACGTCGAGGACCTTGAGCATGGTCTCCAGGCGGGAGCGGCGCAGTTCCACCAGAGGCTCCAGAGCCGGCAGCGACAGGGGCCGCTCGGCGCGCGCGAGGACGTCGAGGGTGCGGCGCACCAGGTCCTCGGACGGGAAGGCCAGTGAGGCGAAGTACTCCCAGATCGCCTCGTCCTCCTTGCCCGGCAGGAGGAGCACCTCGGCGTGATCGACACCGCGCCCGGCGCGACCCACCTGCTGGTAGTACGCGATGGGGGAGGACGGCGAGCCGAGGTGCACCACGAAACCGAGGTCCGGCTTGTCGAACCCCATGCCCAGCGCCGAGGTGGCGACCAGGGCCTTGACCCGGTTGGCGAGCAGGTCGTCCTCGGCCTGCTGCCGGTCGGCGTTCTCGGTCTTCCCCGTGTAGGAGGCGACGGTGTGACCACGCTGCCGGAGGAAGGCGGTGACCTCCTCGGCGGCGGCCACCGTGAGCGTGTAGACGATCCCGGAGCCCGGCAGCTCGTGGAGGTGGTCGGCGAGCCAGGCCATCCGGTGCGCGGCGTCGGGCAGCCGCAGCACGTTCAGACTGAGGCTCTCCCGGTCCAGCGGCCCGCGCAGCACCAGCGCGTCCGACGTGCCCCCGGTGCCCAGCTGCTCCGCGACGTCGGCGGTCACGCGCGCGTTGGCGGTGGCGGTCGTCGCCAGGACCGGCACACCGGGCGCGAGATCGGTGAGCATCGTGCGCAGCCGCCGGTAGTCCGGGCGGAAGTCGTGACCCCAGTCGGAGATGCAGTGCGCCTCGTCCACCACGAGCAGCCCCGTGGCCGCGGCGAGCTTGGGCAGCACCTGATCGCGGAAGTCGGGGTTGTTGAGCCGCTCGGGACTCACCAGCAGGACGTCCACCTCACCCGCGGCGATCTCGTCCTGCACGGCGCCCCACTCCTCGGTGTTGGAGGAGTTGATGGTCCGGGCACGGATGCCGGCCCGGGCCGCGGCCTCGACCTGGTTGCGCATCAGGGCGAGCAGGGGGGAGACGATCACGGTGGGACCGCTGCCCCGGTCCCGCAGCAGCGCGGTGGCCACGAAGTAGACCGCGGACTTGCCCCATCCCGTGCGCTGGACGACCAGGGCCCGGCGCCGGTCCGCGACCAGCGCCTCGATCGCCCGCCACTGGTCCTCCCGCAGGCGGGCGGCGCCGGAGGGGTCCCCGACGAGGCGGGCGAGAACCGCGTCGGCCGCTGTCCGGAGGTCCGCGTTGTTCGTGTGCTCCATGCGTTCCATACAACAGGACGGGACTGACAACCGGTGCGACGGGCGGGAGGGACGGGGAGAACCGGGCCTGAAGTGTCGTGTCCCTGATGGAAGTTATCCACAGGCGAAGCGGAACATTGCGATCCGCGAGATCGTCGGGCCATGACGAACCACAGCGAAACGACCGGATCCGCAGAGAACGGCGACATCACCGGACCCACCCGGCCGGACCGGGCGGCACGGACCTCGTGCGACAGCCCCGGTGGCGAGCCCCAGGTCACCCTGCGCACCCCGGCCGAACTGGCGGACGCCCTGCCCTACCTGCTCGGATACCGCCCCGAGGACAGCATCGTCCTGGTCGCCCTGCGCGACAGGGACGGGCGGGGCCGGTTCGGCGGCCGGGCCCGTCTCGGCATCCCCGCGAACGAGGAGGACTGGACGAGCGCGGCCGGGCAGCTGGTCCACGGCCTGGTGACCGGCAGCGAGCGCCGCGGCGCCCGCCCCGAGCAGATGGTCGCCTACCTCTGCCAGGAACCGCCCCGCGGCGAGTCCGGCCGACAGGTGATGGAGCGCCTGCGGCCACTGGCCCAGAAGCTGCGCGTCGAGTGCGGCGCCCTCGACGTACCGGTGGTCGAGGCACTGTGCATCTCGGACGGGCGCTTCTGGTCGTACTGCTGTGACGACGAGACCTGCTGCCCGTCCGAGGGCGTCCCCATGGGGCTGCCGGGCACGTCCGTGCTGGCCGCGGCGGCCACCTACGCCGGGATCCAGGTGCGCGGCTCGCTGCGCGAGCTGCGGGCCAGGCTGCTCCCGTGGGAGAACTCCGCGGCACGCGAACAGGAGGCCGCCCTGGATTCCGCCGGCATGACGATCGTCTCCAGGCTTCTCGACGACGCCCGGAGCGCGGACGTGGCCGAAGAGACGCTCGCCCTGGCCGAACGGATCATGCGCCGCCTGGCCGACGCACCGCCGGTGTCCGGCATGCCCGCGGAGGACCTGCGGGACGACCGCCTGCTCGGACACGACGAGGCCGCGGCGCTGATCCTCGGTCTCCAGGACCGAACGACCCGCGACCGCGCGGCCGCGTGGATGGAGGGGGACGAGGCGGGCCCCGCGCTGCGCCTCTGGCGGGCACTGGCCCGCCGCTGCGTCGGGCCGTACGGCGAACACGCCGCCGCACCCCTCACCCTCGCCGGATGGGTCGCCTGGTCCACCGGCGACGAACTGGAGGCCCGGGAAGCCCTGGCCATGGCACTCGGCGCGGACCCGGACTACCTCTTCGCCCGGCTCCTGCACCAGGCCTGCAACGAGGGCCTCGACCCCGAGTCGGTCCGGCGCTGCCTGCGCGCCGAGCGCGCCGGTGGCGGGTCGGCCGGAACCGGCGCGCCGGACGACGAGGAGCGGGCCGGCGGGCCGGCGCGTCGCGCGACGGCCGAAGACCCGACGGCACCGCAGACGCCCCCTGCCCGTCGCCGCCGGACGCGTTCGGGCACCGTGGTCGACGACTCCGCCCGTCGCCGGGCGAGGGCGCAGGGTCACGAGCGGGGGATGAAGGTGGTACGTCCCAGGAATCCGGCGGGTGGCGCACGCCCCGACGGGACGCGGCCGAGCCGTACACGTCCCCGGGCCTCGGGCAGGGAGACGACGGCCGGGCGGGGCACCCGCCCGGCAGACGCGCGTACGGGTGAGCCCGGATCCGGAGGTGAATAGGCGGCGGGACCGGGCGTCGGCCGGGTGAGCCGGACATCCGCCCCGGCACGGCGGGCCCCGCCCCCGTACGGCTGGGCCGACCGGCCCAGCCATGCTCGACGAGATGGCCGACGGACCGTGGTCAACGGCTTGACCTGGTGCGAAGCGGCCCGCACGGAATCGGGCGGCAGACGGGGGACGGACGCCGCATCGAAGTGGATCAGCCACCGAAGCGGCCGGCGAAGGGAGTGTTTATCGTCAGGCAGACGACTATGATCGCCGCATGCCCTACGACCCGTCAGCCTTTCCGCCCTTCGCCGTCACCGTGGACCTGGTCGTGCTGACCGTGCGCCGCCACTCCCTGTGCGCGCTGGCGGTACGCCGGGGCGAGCCGCCGTTCCAGGGGCGCTGGGCCCTGCCCGGCGGTTTCGTACGGGCCGACGAGGACCTGGCACAGGCGGCGGCGCGGGAACTGGTCGAGGAGACGGGGTTGTGCGTCCACGACCCGGCCGCGCCCGCCCAGGACAACGGCGCCCACCTGGAGCAGCTGGCGACGTACGGCGATCCGAAGCGCGACCCCCGGATGCGCGTGGTCAGTGTCGCGCATCTCGCGCTCGCCCCCGACCTGCCCGCGCCCCGGGCGGGCGGCGACGCCAGCAACGCGCGCTGGGCACCGGTCGAGGAACTGCTGGAGCAGGGCGGCTACGGCCATGACGGCGAGCCGGTGGCGCCCCTCGCCTTCGACCATGCCCGGATCCTGGCGGACGGGGTGGAGCGGGCCCGCTCCAAGATCGAGTACTCGTCGCTGGCCACCGCGTTCTGCCCGCCCGAGTTCACCGTCGGTGAGCTGCGCCGCGTCTACGAGGCGGTGTGGAGCGTGGCCCTCGACCCGCGCAACTTCCACCGCAAGGTGACGGGCACCCCGGGCTTCCTCGTGCCCACCGGCGGGACGACCACACGCCAGGGCGGCCGACCGGCCCAGCTCTTCCGCGCCGGCGGCGCGACGCTCCTCAACCCCCCGATGCTGCGTCCCGAGGTATGACGCCGGGCCTCGGACGGACCGGGGACGAACGGCGCACGACGGTCGGCTGACCGACCCATTTGCAGTATAAAAGTAGTGTTATGCCCGGAGAGGGAGGTATTGCGCTATATCTTGCTGCGGGTGATCCAGGCCTTCGGATTGACCAGCGCCCCCCGCAAGGAGCATCCCCCCGCCGTCGACGACGTCTCCTTCGAGGCGCGCGCGGGCCGCGTCACCGCACTGCTCGGAGCCCCGGGTGCGGGCAAGACGACGGTGCTCAGACTCATGCTCGAACTCCAACACGGCCGTGGCATCACCTACTTCAGAGGCCGCCCCCTGCACCGCATCGCCCATCCCTCGCGCGAAGTCGGCGTGCTGTTGGGTGATGTGCCGGGGCACCCGGCCCGCACCGTCCGCGGCCATCTGCGGATGCTGTGCGCGGCTGCCGGCGTTCCCTCCCGGCGCGGCGACGAGGTCCTGGAGTCGGTGGGGCTCGTGAGTCTGCGCGACGAACCCCTCGGCACCCTGGCGCGCGGTATGGACCGGCGCCTCGGCCTGGCCTGCGCGCTGCTGGCCGACCCGCACACCCTGGTGCTCGACGATCCGGCCGGTGCGCTCTCCGCCCGCGAGGCCCGCTGGCTGCACGGCGCCTTGCGCGCCCACGCGGCGCAGGGGGGCACCGTCCTGTTCAGCACGTCCGACCCCAAGGAGGCGGCACGCGCCGCCGACCACGTCGTCACGCTGGAGCAGGGCAGAGTCGTCGCCGACCAGGAGGCCGCGGACTTCTCCAGGACCCGCCTGCGCCCCCGCGTCGCCGTGCGCAGCCCGCACGCGGCCCGTCTCGCCGCCCTCCTGGCCAAGGAGGCCCGTGCGGGCCGCCGTTCCGTCGAGATCGTGCAGGAGAGCGGCAACCGTCTCGCCGTGTACGGCAGTACGTGCGCCGACATCGGTGAGACCGCCTTCCGTCACGGCATCCTCGTGCACCAACTCGCCGACGAGGTCGGTGACATGGGGTCGGGAGCGGGCACGGTGTCCGCGGGGCAGGAACGAGGGCAGGAACGTCCGGTTCGGCGGCACCGGGCCATCGAGGGCGACCCGGCTCCGGGCCCCCACCGGGCGACCGGAACGAGCCCTTCGGCCACGGACGCCGGCCCCTCTGCCACCGGCACCGCTCCCCCGGCCACGGATACGGACCCCCAGGTCACCTGTACAGACGCTTCCGCCGCGGGCGCCGATCCCTCGGTCACCCGTGCAGATCCCGGGACCAGCGGTACCGGCCCATCAGCCAGCGGGACAACCCCTTCGGGGGTCGATGCCGTCCCCTCCACCTCGGGCACCTGTCCCTCACCCGCAGGTCTACGGCGTGTACCCGCCGACGCACCGGGGACGGTCGGCCCGTACCGGATTCCCAGTCCCGCCGGCTCTTCGCGGACCGCCGCGCCTCGGTCTGCCGTCACCGAACCGTCCCTCCGTGCCGGCGGGCCCGGGCCGGCATCGGACGAGCCGCCGCCCCCGGGCGTTCAAGCGTGCCCTCCGACTGCCGAAGCGCCCGTGTCGGGCGACGCTCCCGGAGCCGGGAGCGAAGCCGAACCGGAGGTCGAGGAGACCATCCCGACACCGGACGCCCCCCACCCCGCATCCGTGCGCGCGGCTCCCGCTTCCCAAGGACGAGGAACACCGCGCCCGCGCACCGCGCTCAACCCCGCCGCAGCGGCTTCCGGCCGCCCCCTGTCTCCCCTCCCGCCCCCCATTTCCGTCCGCTCCGCCCCGAGCCCTCTCCGCCCGCTGAGGTACGAACTGCGCCGTGCGACCGGCATCGGCACCGGGTTCTTCACCGGGGCCGCCGTCCTGCTCGTGTCCGCCGTCATCGCCGTGGTCCTCGCACGCATCGGGCACACCCCGCAGCCGCGCCTGCTGGCCGCGTGGCCGCGGGAGCTGCCGCTGCCGCCCGCCGCGCTCGGCGCGGGACTGCTCGGTGCGCTGGCCTTCGGCGACGAGTTCCGTCATCCCGCCCTGGCGGCGGACTGCGGCACCGTGCCCCGCCGGCTGGGGCTGCTGACCGCCAAACTCGTCGTCTCCGCGGCCACCGCGATCGTGCTGGCCGTACTCACGGTGGGGTGCGACATCGAGGTGCTCCACCTGTTCTACGGGCAGGAGCTCTCACGGATTCCCGCCGACTGGCCCGTGCTGAGCGCCGGTTGGCTCGGGCTCTGCGTCGGTTGCGCCTGGTCCGGCGTGCTGGCCGCGGGGATCTTCCGGTCCACGACGGCCGGACTCGCCGCGGTGGTCGCCGTTCCCGTCCTCGTCGTGCCTCTCGTACAAAGGGCCTGGCAAGGTCCGTCCGTGCGGACCGCCGTCGGCTTTCCGATGAGGCTGCGCGAGGCGCTCCTGACGCAGTGGCCCTTCGGCGGGCAGCACTACCTCGTCGAGGTCCTGCGGGTGCTCGCCCAACCCGTGGGCAGCGCAATGGCGTTGTCACTGACCGCTCTGCTCTGCGCGTACCTGCTCATGACCCTGCGCGGCAGGGCACGATGACGGCCGTCTGTTCCCTTCCGGTTCGACCGTGTGCGCAACTCCCCGGGGAAAGCCCATTTCTTTCCGATAAGGCGTCAATTGCGACGGCGTGAGCGATCACCCTTTCGTGTGCTTTTCACCAAAGACCTCAAGGGAGTTGGCGGCGAGGCCGACAAAGGATGCGTGACTACCCTTGCGCACACCATGATGACCGCCGCCCGTTCCGCCGACTCCGGCCTCGCGAACCCGGGCGAACTCGACCGCTATCCCTTCGCCGAGGCGCCCGCCGCCGACCGTGTGGGGGTGCCCGCCTGGGAAGGCGCGGAGCCCGAGCTGGGACGCGTGGGCCGACGCACCGCGGGCAGCCGTGGGCGCGGACTGCACGGGCAACTCGTCCAGCAGCTCGGCCAGATGATCGTTTCCGGCGACCTGGGGGCCGACCGCCCCCTGGTGCCCGAGGAGATCGGCCAGCGCTTCGAGGTTTCCCGTACCGTCGTCCGTGAATCCCTCCGCGTCCTGGAGGCCAAGGGCCTGGTCAGTGCCCGCCCGAACGTCGGCACGCGAGTGCGTCCCGTCAGTGACTGGAACCTCCTCGACCCCGACATCATCGAATGGCGTGCCTTCGGGCCGCAGCGCGACGACCAGCGTCGCGAGCTCAGCGAGCTGCGCTGGACCATCGAGCCGCTCGCCGCACGCCTGGCCGCCGGGCACGGGCGCGAGGACGTCCAGCAGCGGCTGGTCGACATGGTCGGGATCATGGGGCACGCCATGGGGCAGGGTGACGCGCTCACCTTCTCGCGTGCCGATGCCGAGTTCCACACGCTGCTCATCCAGGTCGCCGGCAATCGCATGTTGGGTCATCTCTCGGGGATCGTGTCCGCCGCCCTCCACGTCTCCGGCGGGCCGGTCACGGGTTGTGACCGGTTGAACGACGCCTCGCTGGCGCAGCACGGCCGGATCGTCGACGCCCTGGCGGCCGGGGACGGCGCCGCGGCCGAGACGGCCATGCGTCAGCTCCTGACCGTCCACCCCGAGGTGGACCGCGTGGTGCCCGCTCCGCGCGAGCACTGATCGCGCTCCGCCGACACGGCGCGCGCCGGCCGCACCAGCCCCCTCCTCTGGCAGTGGCCGGCCGGCTCGCCGCCGCGGACCCCGCGGGATCCCCGGGATTCCGCGGGGTCCGACGGTGTTCCGTTCCGACGTGTTCCGTTCCGACGGTGTGACGAAACGCTTGGGGCTTCCTGCGGGAGAGGCCGCGCGTGGTCGAACGAGAACGATTGGTGACCCTCTTTGTATGTGCCTGACCGGTTTTGAGTGCTTACGGGGTGTGACTCGGGCCACGCGGATTGGGCGTAACGCTCGCGAGAACAACGCGATGACCTAAGAGGTGACAGCCGCGGAGGGAATACGGGCGCCGTTCACGGTGCTGTGCATCTCCCCGGCCCCCGCCCGCGCCGTCGGCCCATCCCAAGCCGGCGGTCGGCTCCTGTCCGCCGTGGACAGGGCCGGAAGCCGTTTTCCAACGTTCCGAGAGGTTGTTCGTGTCGGCCAGCACATCCCGTACGCTCCCGCCGGAGATCGCCGAGTCCGTCTCTGTCATGGCGCTCATTGAGCGGGGAAAGGCTGAGGGGCAGATCGCCGGCGATGACGTGCGTCGGGCCTTCGAAGCTGACCAGATTCCGGCCACTCAGTGGAAGAACGTACTGCGCAGCCTCAATCAGATCCTCGAGGAAGAGGGTGTGACGCTGATGGTCAGTGCCGCAGAGCCCAAGCGCACCCGAAAGAGCGTCGCAGCGAAGAGCCCCGCCAAGCGCACCGCCACCAAGACGGTCGCGGCGAAGACGGTGACCAGCAGGAAGGCCACCGCCCCCGCCTCCCCGGCGGCATCCGCCGGGGACCCCGCAGCCGAGGAGGAGTCGCCGGCCAGGAAGGCGGCGGCCAAGAAGACGACCGCCAAGAAGGCGACGACGAAGAAGGCGACCGCAAAGAAGACGGCGGCCAAGAAGACGACCGCCAAGAAGGACGACGGCGAGCTTCTCGAGGACGAGGTGATCGAGGAGCCGAAGGCCGCGACCGACGAGCCCGAGGGCACCGAGAACGCGGGCTTCGTGCTGTCCGACGAGGATGAGGACGACGCTCCGGCCCAGCAGGTCGCCGCGGCCGGCGCCACCGCCGACCCGGTCAAGGACTACCTCAAGCAGATCGGCAAGGTCCCCCTGCTCAACGCCGAGCAGGAGGTCGAGCTCGCCAAGCGCATCGAGGCGGGCCTCTTCGCCGAGGACAAGCTGGCGAACTCCGACAAGCTCGCGCCCAAGCTCAAGCGCGAGCTGGAGATCATCGCCGAGGACGGCCGCCGAGCCAAGAACCACCTCCTGGAGGCCAACCTCCGCCTGGTGGTCTCCCTGGCCAAGCGCTACACCGGCCGCGGCATGCTCTTCCTGGATCTGATCCAGGAGGGCAACCTCGGTCTGATCCGCGCGGTCGAGAAGTTCGACTACACCAAGGGCTACAAGTTCTCCACGTACGCCACCTGGTGGATCCGTCAGGCGATCACCCGCGCGATGGCCGACCAGGCCCGCACCATCCGTATCCCGGTGCACATGGTCGAGGTCATCAACAAGCTCGCGCGCGTGCAGCGGCAGATGCTCCAGGACCTGGGCCGCGAGCCCACCCCGGAGGAGCTGGCCAAGGAGCTCGACATGACCCCGGAGAAGGTCATCGAGGTCCAGAAGTACGGCCGCGAGCCCATCTCCCTGCACACCCCGCTGGGCGAGGACGGCGACAGCGAGTTCGGTGACCTCATCGAGGACTCCGAGGCCGTCGTCCCGGCCGACGCCGTCAGCTTCACGCTCCTCCAGGAGCAGCTGCACTCCGTCCTGGACACCCTGTCCGAACGCGAGGCGGGTGTCGTCTCCATGCGGTTCGGTCTCACCGACGGTCAGCCGAAGACCCTCGACGAGATCGGCAAGGTGTACGGCGTCACGCGCGAGCGCATCCGCCAGATCGAGTCGAAGACCATGTCGAAGCTGCGTCACCCGTCGCGCTCCCAGGTGCTGCGCGACTACCTCGACTAGGAACGGACGTACGTCCCGCGAAGGCGGCCGTACGTCCGGCGAGGCCCGGTCCCCCGGTGGGGACCGGGCCTTCGTGCTGACCAGCGGGTGCGAGGCGCGACGGAGTGGATCACCCTGGGTGTTCACTGCCCACCCCTCAGTGAGGAGTCTGCATGCGTCGCCTCTTTGCCCGGGCGATAGCCCGGCCGCTCGCCCTGGCGGCCGCGGCGACCGCGATACCGCTGGCGTCCGCGGCCCCCGCCTCCGCATCCGCCTCTGCTTCCGCTCCCACCGACAGCATCGTCGTCGGAGGTTTTCCGGTCGACGTGTCCGACAGTCCGTGGACCGTGGCCCTGTCCAGTCGTGACCGGTTCGGAGGTACGCGGGCGGGTCAGTTCTGCGGGGGAGTCGCCGTCGGCCGGACCACCGTGCTCACGGCGGCCCACTGCCTGGGCGAGGAGGTTCTGGGTTCCCCGCCCGAACGGGTACGTGACCTGAAGGTCATCGCGGGCCGCACGGACCTGCTCTCGGACGAGGGGGACGAGATCCCCGTGCGCGACGTCTGGGTGAACCCGGCGCACGACGACGTCAGCAACGCCGGCGACTTCGCCGTACTCACCCTCTCCCGGGCCCTTCCCGCCGACTCGGTCATAGCCATGGCGGCCGACGGGGACCCCGCGTACGGACCGCAGACCGGAGCACTGGTCTACGGGTGGGGGGACACCTCGGGCGCGGGGGACTACGCCACCAGCCTGCGGGCGTCACACGTGCGCGTACTGTCGGACGCCCTCTGCGCACGGGCGTATCCGGGAGGTGGTGACGGAAGGTATCTGCCCAGCAGCATGCTGTGTGCCGGGGTGGAAGCCGGCGGGCGCGACGCCTGCCAGGGGGACAGCGGGGGACCGCTGGTCGCGCAGGGGCGGCTCATAGGTCTCGTGTCCTGGGGGAACGGGTGCGGACGCCCCGGCAACCCGGGGGTGTACACGCGCATCTCCGCCGCGCTGCGGGCGCTGGGCTGGGAGACGGGGCCCCTCGGCGGTGCCAGGGCGTCTGACGCGCCCTGAGGGGCTCGCCGGACACGAGTACGGGCGGGGGGGGGCCGGGGGGGGGGGGGGGGGCGGCCCCCCCGCCCGGGGGGGGGGGGGGGGGGGGGGGGGGGGGGGGGGGTGTGTGGGTGGGGGGGGGGGGGGGGGGGGGGGGGGGGGGGGGGGGGCGGGGGGGGGGGCCGCGCGGGGGGGGGGGGGCGGCCCCGGGGGGGGGGGGCCCCCGGGGGGGGGGGCGCCCCCCGCCCGTACCTTCGGCCTGTGCCGAGTCGCTCGTCGTTGGGCGCGCTGTGTCTAGCGGTCTTCCTCGGAGGAAG
>NZ_JBIWJA010000033.1:0-17153 GCF_044764905.1 Streptomyces sp. NPDC093586
TCGGGGCCGGCCCCGTTCATCTTCTGCGTGTTCAACAACCAGGACCTCAACCAGGTCACCTGGGAGCAGCGCGCCATGGCCGGCGACCCCAAGTACCCCGGCTCCCAGGACATCCCCGACGTTCCCTACGCCGCCTACGCCGAACTCGTGGGACTGAAGGGCATCCACTGCGACAAGCCGAAGAAGGTGGGTGCGGCCTGGGACGAGGCGCTGGCCTCGGACCGGCCCGTGGTGCTGGAGTTCAAGGTGGACGCGGAGATCGCGCCGATCCCGCCGCACATCATGCTGGAGCAGGGCAAGAAGGCCGCCAAGGCCGCCGTGCACGACCCCGAGCGTGCCGGCATCGTCGCCAAGGGCGTGCGCCAGAAGCTCACCGAGTACGCCGAGCACCTGCCCGGGCGTCACTGATGCCGGACCGGCACGACGACGCCGGACGGCCCGCGGTGGGGCCGTCGATCTCGTCGACGGCCCCGCCGCGGCCTGCCTCCAGTCCGACGCCACCCGGTGCGGGCGTGTCACGGGCGTCCCGAAGACCGCCGGGCTGCCGGCCGCCCGGCGTCTCGGCCTGCCCGCAGACGGCGACACCTGGAGCACCTCCACGGGCACGTGCGCATCGAGCGCCTGCTGTTCGACGCGCACGTGGCCGCCCGCCGGCGGAGACCTCTCAGGGATCCATGCGCTGCCGCTGTTGCATCTGCTCGTTGTGCCAGGCGATCGCGCGGCGGATCTGCGGCTCGTGCAGGCCCGTCCGGCACGCGAGCTGATCCATGGAGAGCGCCGGCGGCCCCGTGGTCAGCGCACGGGTCAGTTTCGCCGCCCAGAGCTCCTCCTGCACGAAGGGACGGTCCTGATAGCCGCCCTTCACCACGTCGAAGTGGTCGTCGCAGCACGCGGTGATGAGTCGCAGCCCGTCGAACCATTCATCGGTGGCGTGCGCGGAGGAGGAGTCCGGCACATATCCGCGCACGGCCTCGTTCTCGGGAAACACCTTGGCGCACAGATCACACAGCTCCACGGGAACGGCCCGCGCGGTCCGGCGGCCCTTCCTGCGCTTACGGTTCCACATCGCGCCTCCTGGAATCACCGTCCAGCAGCGTCGACGCCGTATGCCGTGTCGGGCCGGCGTCCGTGATTCCGGAGTTACCCGGCGGGAACGGGGCAAACGCTCCGCAGGCCCTGTCCAGGTCAGGCGGACCGGCAGCTCGAGAAGGTCGTTCCGCGTGACCACCGGCTTGTTGCGCAGCTCGGACACCGGCACCGCCCGGCCCGGCCCGGCCCGGGGGAGCGCGCGCAGAGCGCGGGGAGCGCCGGACCGGCCTCGAGACGGGACAGGGCCGCGCCGGGGCGGACGTGCGGACCGTGCCCGAAGGCGAGGCGCCGGTTTCGCGAGGTGCGGGTGACGTCGAACGCGCCCGCCGCCGGACCGTGCGCTCCCTCGTCCCGGCCCGGTGCCCCGTACGACACGATCAGCGCGTCCCCGGCCGGTAGCACTCCGCCGCCGACCGGGACGCCCTCGGCCGCGGAGCGGATCAGGACGCGCGAGGTCGGGGACGAGTACCGCAGTCTCTCTTCGACCGCCGCGGACCGGTCCGTCTCGTCGGGCGGCATCAGGGCTCGCTGCCCCGGGCGCGCGGACGGGCTGACGACGGCATCGACGATCAGCGGGGTCGTCGTCTCGTGGCCCGCGGCGACCACCAGCTGGAGCGTGGAGACGGTCTCCTCGTCCGTGCTGTGCTCAACGTGCTTTCCGTGTAAGGGGGTTGGTGATCGTCGAAAGAGGGTGGAGTCAGGGCAGGGTGCCTCGTTCGCAGACCCGGCGGGCGACGTCGCGGAGTTTGACGTTGTGGTCCTGGGAGTAGCGGCGCAGCGCGGCGAAGGCCTGCTCCTCGGTGAGGCGGCGACTGCCCATCAGGATGCCCATGGCCTCACCGATGGTGTGCCGGGTGCCGATGGCCTCCTGCAACTGGGCCTGGGTGCGGGCGCTGGAGAAGGCGACCGCGGCGTGGGAGGCCAGCAGCCAGCCGGCGGTCTCACTGGCCTCGGTGAACGCGCCGGGCCGGCGGGAGTAGAAGTTCAGCGCGCCGAGGTCCTCGTCCTCGGTGAACAGCAGGATGCCCATCATGCTGCCCAGGCCCAGCTTGCGGGCCTCGGGCACGTATGCGGGCCAGCGCCGCGCCTCGTCGGTGAAGTCGGCGATCCGGAACTGCCGCTCCCCCTCGGAGGTGCGCGCGGCGTCGAAGCAGGGACCCTCCCCGACGCGTTCCTGAAGCCGGTCGCTGTCGGTCACCATCTGATCGGTGGGGGCGAGGGACTGCACCCGTCTGCCGCGCAGAAGGAGGATGCCGGCGGCGTCGCAGCCCTCGACCAGCTCGGTGGCCGAGCCGGTGATCCGCTCCAGGGTGTCGTGCACGGACTCCTGGGCCAGCAGATCCCGCGCCAGTGAGGCCATCTTCTCGGCGAACGTTCGCCAGTCCATCCCGTCCTCCCGTTCCGCCGGGACGCCGCGTCACTGCACCGCACCGGCCCTCTAGGAGTGCCCGAGGACGAACGGATGCAAAAGCGCCGGAAGCCGTGCACGTGGGCACGCCCGTCACGAGCGTCGGCGAGCCCGGCACCTCCTCGGAGGACCTGATCGCCGGGCGGACCGTCCCGGTGTTCAGGAGCCGCCGGGACGGAGCCGGTCGGCGGCGCCGGGCGGCTGGATCCGCAGGCCGGGACGGCGCCGGTGGACCGTCAGGTACGTCACCCCGTCGGGCCCGGCCTGGACGGCGCGCGTCGAACCGTGCGGCAGCCAGGTCAGGAGCCCCGGCCGCAGCGGGCGGTCGCCGTCGGTGCACACGAGGGTGGCCGCCCCGTCGAGGACGAGCAGCAGGACGTCGAGGTCCGGCTCGGTGTGCGTGCCGACCCGCCCGGACGCGGGGACGCGGACGACGTTGGCGTCCAGCTGCCGACCCGGTTCCGAGAGCCGCCACAGGGCGCCGGCCCGTGCCTCCTCGGCGCGGGCCAGGAGCTCCGCGGTGTCGCACAGGACCCGGGGGAGAGGCGTCCCCCCGGCCGGGGCGGGGGAGCCGCCGCCTTCCGCTGTCATCGGATGTCACCGTCCGCCGTGTCCGACCGCGGCTGCCCGCCGCCCGGTTGAGCGGCCGTCCTGGCACGGCCCGCCGAGTGACACACTCCACAGGGCTCCGACCGCAGGTAAAGGGGAATCTAACATGCGTATTTGTTAAGGTCCGGGCGTGCGGCTGACGAAGTTCACCGACCTGGCGCTGCGTTCCGTGATGCGCCTGGCGGTCGTGAAGGACGGCGACGACCCCCTCGCCACCCGTGAGGTGGCCGAGGTCATCGGCGTGCCGTACACGCACGCCGCGAAGGCCATCACCCGCCTCCAGCACCTCGGTGTGGTGGAGGCCCGACGTGGCCGTGGCGGCGGACTCACGCTGACCGACCTGGGGCGGCGCGCCTCGGTCGGCTGGCTGGTCCGGGAGCTGGAGGGCGACGGCGAGGTCGTCGCCTGCGAGGGTGAGGCGCCGTGCCCGCTGCGCGGGGCCTGCCGACTGCGGGGCGCCCTGCGCGCCGCCCAGGAGGCGTTCTACGGCGCGCTCGACCCGCTGACCGTCGCCGACCTGGTGGCCTCGCCGACCGGCCCGGTCCTGGTCGGTCTGACGGTTCGTCCGCCCGGCTGACGCGCGGGCGGCACGGCGCGGTGCCGGCCTGTGGCTCAAAACACGAAAATAATCTACCGATTAAGGAGTCGTTGTGCTCTCCGAACAGTCAGTCCCCGTGGTCCGGGCCACCCTTCCGGCGGTCGGAGCGGCCATCGGCGACATCACCGAGCTGTTCTACCGGAAGCTCTTCGACGCCCACCCCGAGCTGCTGAGGGACCTGTTCAACCGGGGCAACCAGGCCAGCGGGGAGCAGCAGAAGGCACTGGCCGGGTCCATCGCGGCGTTCGCCGGCATGCTGCTGGAGCGCCCCGACGCCCGCCCCGACGCGATGCTCTCCCGGATCGCGCACAAGCACGCCTCCCTCGGCATCACCTCCGACCAGTACAAGATCGTCCACCACCACCTGTTCGCGGCGATCGCGGAGGTCCTCGGCGACGCGGTCACCCCGGAGGTCGCCGCGGCCTGGGACGAGGTCTACTGGCTGATGGCCAACGCGCTCATCGCCATCGAGGCCCGTCTCTACCAGGAGACCGAGGTCGCCGAGGGACAGGTCTGGCGCCGCATGGAGATCGTCGAGCGGCGTGAGGAGAGCCCCGACGCCGTCTCCTTCGTGCTGCGTCCGGCCGACGACCGTCCCGTGCGGCCGTTCCGCCCGGGCCAGTACGTCAGCGTTCAGTCCGAACTGCCCGACGGCTCGCGACAGATACGCCAGTACAGCCTGTCCGCCGCGCCCGGCCGGTCCGACCGCCGGATCACCGTCAAGCGCGTCCAGGGCGGCGGACACCCGGACGGAGAGGTCTCGTCCTGGCTTCACGCCACCGCGCGCGAGGGCGATGTGCTCACCGTCTCCGAGCCGTTCGGCGACCTCGCGCTGGCCGAGGGCGACGGCCCGCTGCTGCTGGCCTCCGCCGGAATCGGCGTCACCCCCATGCTGGCCATGCTGGACCACCTGGCCGCCACCGGCAGCGGACGTCCGGTCACCGTCGTCCACGCCGACCGCACCCCCGCCGACCACGCCCACCGGCAGGAGCAGTCGGAGCTGGTGCGCGCGCTCCCGGACGCCCGGCTCCACCTGTGGTACGAGGAGCCCGGCGACCAGGCGCCGGAGGCGTCGGCCGGACGCGTCGACGTCGACAGCCTGGACCTGCCCGAGGGACTCACGGTCTACCTGTGCGGCCCGGTGCCCTTCATGCGCGCCGTCCGCGGCGACCTGCTGCGCCGCGGGGTGCCCGCCGAGGCCGTCCACTACGAGGTCTTCGGCCCCGACCTCTGGCTCGGGCAGTAAGGAGAAGCGCCGGGCGAACCGGCGCCGGCGCGGTACGACCCGGCACTTCGGTGCCGTCCCGTACCGCACCGGGACCGCGCACCGGCCGGCGGCACCGGGTGCCGCCGGCCGGGCTCCGCCGTCACCACGCTCCTGCGGAACGGCGTTAGGCCGCTGCGGTGAAGGCGGTGGTGATGGCCGTGTCGGTCCGGGCGTGCACGACGAGGCGAGGGCCGGTCGCGTCGGCGTTGTTCTCCAGCAGCCGCCGGACGGGGGCGCTGTGGGTGACGACGCTCATCAGGACACCGAGGCGACCGCACCACTGATGGGCCCGGAGCACGGCACTGACCGTGGCACCGCTCGAGGCCTCGTCGGTCAGCACGATGACGACCGGAGCCGGCTGATGGGCGTCGACGAGAGCGGTGATGTGCGTGGACAGCGCGGCCCGCCCGTCGATTCCCGGATCCTGGTCCACCGTGATGACGAGGACTCCGTGCTCCAGGGTGTGGGACAGCATCGTGGTGGCCTCCGATCTGACGCCTGACGGCGAAGTGCCTTCAGTGAAAGTGCCCCGGGCCCGGTCCGCAATGCGCGCCGACGGCGACGCCCCCGACGGGGGTGGCACCGGCGCCCCCGCGCCCCGGCACCGGGTGCCCGGCGAGACATGCGACGCGGCCGTGCCACCGTGCCCGGGAGGGCCCGGCGGCCCCGTACCGCCGCCGCGTACGATCGTCCGGTCCGTCCCCGAACCGGCAAGGAGCCCCGACCGGTGCCCGCCCTCCTCCCCTCCCCCCGAACCGGGCCCCGTCTGCTGGACCTGGAGCGCCTGGCGCGCATGGAGGACGGCGAACAGTTGCACGCCCTGCTGTGGCGCCCCGGACCGGGCTGGCGGATGGCCGGCAGCGCCGTCCTCGGCGGCGGCATCGCCGACTGCGCGTGGGTCCTCAACGCCCAGGTGGCGCACGGCTATCGGCGTACCGACCCCGCCCGGCACCTCGCCGGCCTGGCCCTCGCCGCCGGGGCCGAGGGCCGGGGCATGGGCCTGATGACCGCCGCCGACGTCCGCGACCCCGGCCGAGCGCGGGACGGCGGCGCGGAAGCCGTCGTCACCGCGGGCGTCTCCGTGCGCGGCTGGGCGGCCGCACCGCAGGAGGACGGCACGGGGACACCCGGGCCGGGCACCATCAACATCGTCGCCGCCCTGCCGGTGGCCCTGAGCGACGCCGCCCTGGTCAACGCGGTCATCACGGCGACCGAGGCCAAGGTGCAGGCCCTGGTCGAAGCGGGCCTCGACTGCTCCGGAACCCCCACCGACGCCGTGTGCGTCGCCGCCCGCGCGCCGCGCCCCGGCACGGAGGTCCACGCCTTCGCCGGCCCCCGCTCCGAGTGGGGCGCCCGGCTGGCGCGGGCCGTCCACCGCGCCGTACTCGCCGCGCTGCCTCCCGCCGCACCCGGCTGAGCCGCAGCCCGGTCCCGAGTCCCCGGCGTCCTGCCCGACTTCGGCGGCCGGCGCCCGCCCCGAGCGGTTACGGGGAGGTCCTGCGCCGTACCGCCGCCGCGCGCAGGGCCGGCGCCGCGGCCGGCAGCACCCAGGCCACGGCGCAGTACGCCCACGCCGTCGCACCCCGCGCCACGCCGACGGCGCTCCAGACGGCCCACAGCGCGAGCACCACGCACAACGCCGTCCACGAGATGTCGGCGACGCGGTTGCGCAACTGCGCGCGCTGCCGCGTGCCGGGTTCCAGATCGCCGAGTCCGCCGTCGGCGGGCGCCTTCCGCCGGTTCACGCAGGGCTCCTTCGCCGGAGTACTCACGAGTGGACGTCGGGTACCCCTCGGGGACCCGGCAAGCGGTCCGGGCACAGGTGCGCGGGGGCGGCCCGCTCCGGCCGCCTCCGCGACTGTCCTCACGTACCGCTCAGCGCTGCCCGCTCTTCTCCAGCGCCTTGTCCAGGGCGGCCGCGAACCCGTTCGCCCACAGCTGGTTCACCCGGCTGCGCTCCGTGGAGTTGGGGTACGGGTTGGTGCAGGACGGGCCGGGGCCACCGCCCGACATCAACTCGCTGCACGGGCCGGAGTAGTGGTCGGGCAGGCCGAGCACGTGCCCCGTCTCGTGCGCGGTCACGCGGGTGGAGTCGTACTGCCGGTTCTGCGTGTAGTCGAGGAAGATGTAGCCGCTGCCGTGCCCGTCCGTCGAGGCGTACGAGCCGCGCGAGTCGTTGCCCTCGTAGTACGCGAAGTCCGCGCCGGAACTGCTCTCCTGAAGGCGCACGTTGGACACCGAGCTGTTCCAGATCTGGGCGCTGCGGGATATCTGGGTACGGAAGCTGGGAGCGTTTCTGGTGCTGTAGTAGACGGTGACGGCGGCCGTCGAGGACGGGGCGGCCGCCCGCTTCTTCGCGACGGACCTGACGACCGCCTCGAAGAACTCCTGATTGGCGCGGGCGTCTTCGCCCGACCCGGCCGAAGGCTCGTACCCGGCCTGTACCGCGGCGGCCCGGGGCTGGGGAGCGGCGGCCGTCCCGGCCGGGCCGGCGCCGAGCACGGCGGCGGTCAGGCCGAGACCGACCGCGGTGGACAGCAGGGGCAAGGTGATGCGCATCGATGACTCCTTGTGTGGGGGAGTGGGGAGAAGCCGTCACCGGTGAGTGTGAGGCGCCCATCAGCCCGCTGTGATGATGGCAACAGGCGATAGGCCCGGGCTATCGCCCAGGTTCTCCGGGAGCGCAGAACTCGCCCTGGTCCGCCGCGTTTTGTTCACCTGGCGCAACCCGGCTGTTCCGCTCTACGCTCCCCGTATGGAGCTCGAGGTGAGGCACCTTCGCGCGCTGTGCGCCATCGCCGACGCCGGCAGCCTGCACCGGGCGGCACGCCAACTGGGCGTCGCACAGCCCACGTTGAGCACCCAGCTGAGCCGCATCGAACAGGCCCTGGGCGGCCCGCTGTTCGTCCGGGAACGCACCGGATGCCGCCCCACCCCCCTCGGTCGCACCGTCCTCGGTCGCGCCCGCCCCCTGCTGGCCGACATGCGGACCCTCGTCCGCGAGGCCCGCTCCGCCGCGGCCGGCGGTGACAGCCGGCTGCGTGTCGGCTCCACCGCGAGCCGGGCCCTCGCCGGCTGGCTGCGCCGTCTCAGACGCCCCGGCCTGGAACCGACGCTCCAGATGGACGTCTCCGCCAACGCGCTGCTGCGCAGGGTCTGCGACGGCCAGCTCGACGTCGCCTTCGTGCACGAGGTGGAGGGCTGCCCGCTGCGCGTCCCCGAGGGCCTGCGGCTACGGGTCCTGGTCGAGCGCGAACCGCAGTTCGTCATGCTGCCCGCCGACCACCCGGCGGCGGCCCGCCCCGTCGTCCGCCTCACCGACCTCGCCGACGACCGGTGGATGGTCGATCCCACCGTCGACGGCGAATGGGACGGCGTGCACCGCATGCTGCGCGCCGTCGGCCTCGACCCGCGCGTCCTGCACGGCGACTACCACACCGCCGCCTCCCTCGTCGCGACCGGCGAAGCCGTCACCGTCTGTCAGCCCAGCTCCCTCTCCCGCCCCGACACGGCGGTACGACGCCTGTACGGCGACCCCCTCGGCGTGCGTCTGCTGCTGGCCGCGCGCACCCGGGCCGAACTGGACGCGGTCTACCCCGCACTGGAGGAGGCGTACTGGGAGGTGGCCCGCCAGTCCTCCGCGTACCGCGAGTGGCTGGAGGGCCGCCGGCCGCAGACCGTCGCCCCGTGCCCGCCGGTGACCGGCGCGGGGGTCGGCCGGGCGCGGTTCGTTCCCGTCCGCTGAACCGGACCATCCGGCCGTTCGAGTGTTTTCCCTCCCGAACCGGTATGACAACAGGGCCAAACGGTTACGGAGAGGAGCATGAGCTCTGCGCGACGACTTCCCCCACTGCGTTCGATGGCCGTGATGTGTGCCCTGGGCAGTTCCGTACTGCTGATGACGGCCTGTACCAATGCCGATACGACACGCTCGAGTGTCGCCGAGGCGGCACCGACCGGTTCCCCCTCCGGTTCCGCCTCCGTCTCCGAATCCGCTTCCTCCTCCGCCTCCCCCTCGATGAACGAGGACGAGGCCGAGCGCAAGGCCCTGGTCCCGATGGCCAAGGTGACCTGGGACAAGGCCGCCGACACCGCCGTCAAGGAGGTGTCCGGCAGCAAGCTGATCGACCTCGAACTGAAGAAGACCTCGTCCGAGGCGACCTCGGCCACGGGCTCGCCGATGCCGAGCACCCCGAACCCCGCCCCCAGCCAGGGCGCCCCCGAGTGGGAGGCCAAGGTCGCCGCCTCCGACGGCACCGTGCACCGGATCGACATCGACGCGGTCAGCGGAAAGGTCTTCCGCACCGAGGTCGAGTCGGACCAGGACTCCGACGACAAGAAGAAGATCACCGACCGGCTGGGCAAGGCCACCCAGACCCCGCAGCAGGCGGTGAAGGCGGCCACCGGCAAGGCCAAGGGCACCGTCACCGGCGTCGAACTCGACGAGAACGACAACCAGCAGGTCATGTGGTCCGTCGATGTCGTCTCGACCGACAACTGGAACAAGACGACCGTCGACGTCGACGCGACGAACGGCAAGATCCTGCGCCAGCACGTCGACAGCGACTGAGCGCCTCCCCGACCAGCACTCCGGGAGCAGCGGGCCGCATCGCCCGGCTGCTCCCTTTCCTCGTGCCGTCCGTGTCGGACGGCCGCCTCGGCGGCCCGTGTCCCCTCACCCCGCGTCCGGCCCGGCAGGGTCAGCGCGGCGAGGAAGCCGCAGACCGCGGCGAAGAGACAAAAACCCCACGGGTGACCGATCCCCGAGGAGGTCAGGGCACCGGTGACCGACGGGCCGGCGCCGACGGCCGGCGTCCGGCGGCTGTACGAGCCGCTGCGGCGTGCCCTCGCCGACACCGGGACCCACTCGATCGAGGTGGCGCTGTACGCGCCCGCCGCGGGTCCTCGCGCGGCCCGGCACAGCGATGGCCCGTGCGGTTCACGGCCGAGGTGCCGGGCGAGCAGGCGAGTGCGGCCCGACTCCCCTCGGCAGCGGCCCGGTGACACTCCCCCGGGACAGCACCGCGGGGTCTCGGCCGGGTTCTCCACCGGCAGGCGGGCGCGGTGGGTGTTTGCCGCCCCGGTGACAGGCAAGGCGGTGTCCATGAGCGATCCGAACAAGGACACCAACCAGAAGTCCGACACCACCCGGACTGCGACCGAGTCCAAAGCCCGCGCCGCCGCCGACCGGGCGACCGCCCCCGCCTCGCGGACCGCGAAGGCCGCCACCGGCAAGGCCGCTGATGCCTCGTCAGCGGCCAGGGCGGGGGCCGAACGCTCGGCACAGGCCGCGGCCGGAGCGGTGCAGACGGCGGCCAAGGGCGTCGAGGCCGGGCGCCAGGCGGTCATCACCACCTCGGGGCACGTCGCCACCACGGCGAGGACGGCGTGGACGGTCCTCGCCCAGCGCAGGCTCGTCGCGGCCGGCGTGGGCGCCGGTCTGACCGCGCTGAGCGCCGCCTCGTACGCCATGGGCCGCCGCGCGGGACGCCACACGCACGGCCCCCTCACCCGGCTCACCGGCGGCCGCATCTGACGCCCCGTCGCACGGCGTGCCGGGAGCGGAGGCCACGTCCGCCCGCGCACGGGAACGGGCGGGGCGGCCCGCCGGGAACACCGGGTGACCGGCACCGCGGTCGGGGCGACGCCCGGTCACTTCGGCGCCCGGCCGTGCCCGTCCCGCCCGGGCGCCGTTGCCGGCGCGCCCGGGCGGGACGGGCACGGCCGGTTCCGGCACCTGCCGCACCACCGCCTCGACCACGACGTGCGCACCGCCCTCGGGCGGAAGGCCGGTCGCCGCTCCCCGGACAGGGGAAGATAGGACCCGAGCGAATGCATGACCGATGCGGAGGAGTGGGCGCATGCAGCACGACCGTGCCGGCCGGCCGGCCGAACCCGAGGACCTGATCGACGTCGCCAGGCTGGTGACGTCCTACTACGCCCTGCACCCGGACCCCGCCGAGCCCGGGCAACGGGTCGCCTTCGGCACGTCCGGGCACCGCGGATCGTCCCTGGCGACAGCGTTCAACGAGGACCACATCGCCGCGACCAGCCAGGCCATCTGCGAGTACCGCGCGAACCAGGGCACCACCGGCCCGCTCTTCCTCGGCGCCGACACCCACGCCCTGTCGGAACCGGCGAGGATCACCGCGCTGGAGGTGTTCGCGGCCAACGACGTCACCGTCCTCATCGACACCGCGGACGGCTACACCCCCACCCCGGCCGTCTCCCACGCCATCCTCACCCACAACCGGGGCCGCACCTCGGGCCTCGCCGACGGCGTGGTCGTGACCCCCTCGCACAACCCGCCCGCTGACGGCGGCTTCAAGTACAACCCGCCGAACGGCGGCCCGGCGGGCTCGGACGCCACCTCCTGGATCCAGGACCGGGCCAACGAGATCATCGCGGCCGGCCTGAAGGACGTCCGGCGCGTCCCCTACGCGCGCGCCCTCGCCGCGCCCGGCACCGGCCGCTACGACTTCCTCGGCGCGTACGTCTCCGACCTGCCGAGCGTCCTGGACCTCGACGCGATCCGCTCCGCCGGGGTGCGCATCGGCGCCGACCCGCTGGGCGGAGCCTCCGTGGCGTACTGGGGGCGGATCGCCGAGCAGCACCGCCTCGACCTGACCGTGGTCAATCCGCTGACCGATCCCACCTGGCGGTTCATGACGCTGGACTGGGACGGCAAGATCCGCATGGACTGCTCGTCGCCGCACGCGATGGCCTCCCTCATCGAGCAGCGCGACCGCTTCACCATCGCGACGGGCAACGACGCCGACGCCGACCGGCACGGCATCGTCACCCCCGACGGCGGCCTGATGAACCCCAACCACTACCTGGCCACCGCCATCGACTACCTGTACGCCCACCGCACCGAGTGGCCCGCCGACGCGGGCGTGGGCAAGACGCTGGTGTCCTCCGGCATGATCGACCGGGTCGCCGCGGACCTCGGCCGACGGCTGGTCGAGGTGCCCGTCGGATTCAAGTGGTTCGTGGACGGCCTGGTCGGCGGCACGCTCGGCTTCGGCGGCGAGGAGTCCGCCGGCGCCTCCTTCCTGCGCCGGGACGGCTCCGTGTGGACCACGGACAAGGACGGCATCATCCTGGCCCTGCTCGCCTCCGAGATCACCGCCGTCACCGGCAGGACCCCGTCCGAGCACTACGCCGCGCTCACCGCCCGCTTCGGCGAGCCCGCCTACGCCCGCATCGACGCCCCCGCCACCCGCGAGGAGAAGGCCCGTCTGGCGAAGCTGTCCCCGGCCCAGGTCACCGCCGACACCCTCGCGGGCGAACCGGTCACCGCCGTGCTCACCGAGGCGCCGGGCAACGGCGCGGCCATCGGCGGCATCAAGGTGACCACGGAGAACGCCTGGTTCGCGGCGCGTCCCTCGGGCACCGAGGACGTCTACAAGATCTACGGCGAGTCGTTCCTCGGCCCGGACCACCTCCGACAGGTGCAGGACGAGGCCAAGCTCGTCGTCCTCGGCGCCCTGGGCGGCTGACGCCCGCGCCCCGGCCCCGGGCCGGTTCTCTTCGGGACCGGCCCGGGGGAGTACCACCACCGGGCCGCTCATGAGGACACGAGGGACGCTCCGGGCGTCCCGATGCCGGCCGTGCCCGGTGTTTCCCGGATTCGTGGGTAGACGGGCTGGCGTAACGGTCAAGGCTCAGGAAGAGGGCGGATCGGATGAACGGGGCTGCCCACCACGGGGACCGGCTCGCAAAGACGCCGGTCAGGATTTCGGCGCAGTACGAGGGCGGTCCCGGTGACATCGCCCGGGGCCGCGAGCTGGCCCGGGGTTTCCTGGCGCGTTCGCGGGCGGCCCGCGGGGTCGCGGTGTCCGACCGGACGGTGGACGTGGTGCAGCTCGTGGTCAGCGAGCTGCTGACGAACGCCTGCAAGTACGCGCCCGGGCCGTCCCTGGTCGACCTGGAGCTGGCCGAGGACCGGGTGGAGGTGTCCGTGTGGGACAGCGCCCCGGTGCTGCCCGTGCCCGCGGCCTCGGATCCCGGACGGATCGGCCGGCACGGGCTGGAGATCGTCATGGCGGTCTGCCAGACGTTCGAGGTGCACAGAGAACCGGTCGGCAAGCGCACGACGGCCGTCGTGCGGCTCACCGACGGGTGAGGGCCGGCCGCGCCCCCCCGGGGGGCCTGAGCGGCCGAGGCGGACCGGCCCGCCCGGGGACCGCCCTCCGTCACCCGCCGGAGCACGGGAGCCGGTACAGCACACTCCGGCGCAGGGGCCCTTCGGGCACGCCCGGATCGTCGAAGTCGTCGGCCGGATCGCGGGTCATGCCCAGGCGGCGCATCACGGCCCGCGAACGGTGGTTGGCAGCCGCCGTGATCGCGAGGACCTCCGTCAGGCCGAGCTCCTCGAAGGCGAAGGCCGTCACGGCACGGGCGGCCTCGGTGGCGTAGCCGTGCCCCCAGGCGGGACGGGCCAGCCGCCAGCCGGCCTCGATCCCGGTGAACGGCATGCCGTCCTCGACCGGATCGAGCCCCGTGAACCCGATGAACTCACCGGTGGCCGCGACCTCCACCGCCCACCACCCCCAGCCCCGCCGCTCGAGGTCGCTCTGGAAACCGGCCGCGGACGCCTCGCTCTCCTCCCGCGTGAGCACCCCGGGGAAGTACGCGCGGACCACCGGGTCGGCGTTCATGGCCGCCCACGGCGCCAGGTCGGACCCCCGCCACTCGCGGAGCACAAGACGGTCGGTACGCAGCTCGGGCATCACGTCACCGTAGCGGCGTCGCGCCCGCGGAGCGACCGGATAAGGGCTCGCCCGGGCACTGTCCGGTGGCCGGGCGGCGTTCCCTCCATCGGCCGCCTCCGGGGCGGTTCACCGGCGTCCTCTGAGGGAACCTGGCGGGACGGACGGCATCGGAAGGCTGTGAGGGTCGTGACGTCACGCTGGGCGGGCCACCGGGAGGGCGACGAGCCAGGACACGACGGGGCGGACGGAGTCCCGGAGCCCGGCTTCGCCCGCGCCGTCCTCCGCGACCTCGGCGCCGGCGTCCTCACCCTCGACCCGTCCGGCCGCATCACCTCGGCGAACCCGTGGGCCGAGCGGCTGCTGGGGCGGTCGGCGGCGGAGATGACCGGGCACGACGCGCACGACCTGCTGCACCGGTACGCCGACGGCAGCCCCGTCCCCCGGGAACGGTGCGGGCTGCGCAGCCCCCTGAGCGGGGCACCGGCCGAGGAGGGCAGCGAGGAGTACTTCCAGCGGGCCGACGGCAGCACGGTGCCGATCATCTGGGCGTCCACCCCCCTGTTCACGGACGACCACCAGGAAGGGCTGGTGCTCGTCTTCCACGACTTCAGCCTGCACCGCAGCGGCACCGAGGAGGCGCACGCCCGCGCCGCGGCCCTGGAGACCCTCACCGCCCAGCTGCACCTGGTGGCCGAGATCTCGACGGTGCTGGTCCCCACCGAGCGCACCCCCGTCACCCTCCGCCGCCTCCTGCGGCTGCTGGTGCCGGAACTCGGCGAGTGGGCCGCCGTCGACGTCCATCCGGGGCAGCAGGGTGTGCTGGAACGGCTCACCGTCCGCAGCAGCACCCGCCCGCAGCGGGCCCGGCGGCTGCGGGGGCCGCTCGCCCCGCTGCCGGACCCGTCCCGTGCGGCGCTGGCACGGCTGGTCAACGGCGACCGCCCCGTCCAGCTGACCGCCGAGGAGCTGCTCCACGACCCGCCGGCCCCCCTCGCGGCCACCCATCGGGCCCTGTTCGAACAGCTCGGCGGCCACACCGCCGTCGTCGTCCCCCTCCGCACCCGGCAGCGGTCCTACGGAATCCTGACCGTGGCCCGCGCCGGGGACTCGCCCGCCCACACCGAGGCCGAGGTCGCCCTGCTCGCCGACATCGGCCGCCGCGTCGGACTGGTCATGGACAACGCCCGGCTCTACCACGAGCAGCAGAACGTCGCCGAGACCATGCAACGCCAGTTGCTCACGCCTCTCCCGCAGGTCGACCACATCCGCATGGCCGCCCGTTACTGGCCCGCCGAGAGCGCCATGGAGATCGGCGGCGACTGGTACGACGCCTTCCTGCTCGCCGACGGGGTGATGGCCCTGGTCATCGGGGACGTCGTCGGGCACGACCTGCAGGCCGCCGCCCACATGGCGGAGGTGCGCAACATGCTCCGCGCCCTGGCCTGGGACCACCAGGAGCCGCCCAGTGTGATCATGCGCCGTCTCGACGAGGCCGTGACCAACACCAGCGACGCCCCCATGGCCACGCTCGTCTTCGCCCGTGTCGAGGGCCCCGAGGGCGGACCGTGGCAGTTCCACTGGGTCAACGCCGGTCATCCACCGCCCCTGCTGATCACGTCCGACGGCGGGACCCGCTACCTGGAGGGCGGCCACGGCCCGCTGATCGGCATGAGCGAGACCCTGAGCCTCGGCCTGGAATGGCCCGACGCCCGCGAGGAACTACCTCCGGAGAGCATCCTCCTGCTCTACACCGACGGTCTGGTGGAGAGCCGTGAGCGTCCGATCGACCTCGGCATGGCCAAGCTGCGCCACCACGCCGGCGTCCTGGCCCGCCGGCTGGGGGAGCGGACCGTCGACGACTTCTGCGACGAACTGCTGACACGCATCGCGCCGCGCGGCGACGACGTGGCCCTGCTCGCGCTGCGCCTGCCCGCCGAGGGTGTCGGTGCCGCCGGCGACACGGCGCCGCCCCCGCCGCCCCAGTCCCCGCGCAGCGAGGCCGCCCCCGACCGCGCCGCCCCCGGCTCCCGCCATGAGCACCCCGAGGTCACGGACCCGACCAGCGGCGACCCGGAGGACTAGGCGGGGCCCTCCGACGAGGAGGAACGGGGCACCACCCTCTCCGCACCGTGGGGCCGATGGATGACGATCACGCCGCCCGCCGGGTCCGCGCGTGTTCGCGGGCGTCGGCGAGGGCTCCTGGGTGCGGCCGACGAGCCAGATCCGCTGGTCGCACGGGATGTCCGCCGGACCGGCGGCCACCGCACGAAGCGGTCCAGGACGCGGCGCGGCGTCCGCGTCACCGCGTGGTCGACGCGCCGCCCCGCTGTCGCACCGGGCCCGTCATCCCCCGTGCCTCGGCGAGGCGGTGGCGGGCCGTCGACTCGCTGGACACGACTACGGCCGCTGGGCGCCGGTGCGGTGCCGGGGTCCGGGCCGCCCCGCGAGGACCACGAGCGACACGCTCTCCCGGGGCGAGGGCGTCGTGGACGGCACACACCGCCCGCTCCCGTTCGTCCGCGGCCCCTGACACCGGTGCGCCTGGACGTATCGGCCTGAGACCGTTCCAACTCGATGGCCACCCGTACCTGTTCGCTCCTCCGTACGACCAGCGAGCGCGCCCGCAGCCCGATCAGCAGGCTCGCGGTCACGCCCGCCACATCGGGCAGCGCCGCCGTCCGGCCCGACGGATCCCGTGCCGCCGCCTCGGCCGCCTGCCCGCCCGTGCCACCCGAACGGGTGGAGATCCGTATCTGTCCGGTGGGCCTTCGCTCCGGGCGCCCCTCGGTCGCCATGGCCTCGGCCCGGCCGGCCTCGCCGACGAGGCGGCCCGCCGCGCTCGTGCTCTTCATTCCGACGGCCGTGTGGTCACCGGACGCGGCATCACGAACAGGAGCCGGCCGACAGCGGCCGTCAGGGGGCGCCGTGCGCTCCAGTGCGCCGTACGCGCAGTCATATGAATTTCCGGTCGGATCCCCTTGCAGCAAAAGGAAGTTGACGGACAGGGATGTCCGGCCGAACCCGCCGCACACCGAGCGGTGAGCGGCGACAGACCGGAGGACCCCGTGTCCTCCGGCCGCATGTCCCGTACCGATGGGGTTCACCCGGCTGAGCGCCTTGAGTGGTGGAAGCGGAGCGGCTGGCTGACGGTAAATCACGTCAGGGCCGGGTCACATCAGCTGACGAAGCACCAGCTGCCCGGTCGTGGCGGAAGGAATCTCAGATGCGATCTGCTCGCACTCTCCTGGCCACAGCGGCGGCTTCGACCGTCCTCGTCCTCGGCGCCCCCGGCGCCCACGCGGCCGGTGGTGACTGGGACCACGACGACTCTTCCTACAGCAAGGAGCAGGGCAACGGAGGCAAGCACGACGGGCCGCGAGGCGGAATGCACACGGGTGGCGGTGCGCTGACCTCGGTGAACAAGGGTGACTGGGGCGGTTCCGGCGACGACGGTGGTGAGAAGTC
>NZ_JBIWJA010000033.1:17248-91516 GCF_044764905.1 Streptomyces sp. NPDC093586
AAGTCCCGGGGCGGTGAGCGCGACGAGCGGTCCCGTGGCGGCGAGGGTGGCGAGCACGACGGGCCGCGAGGCGGGATGCACACCGGTGGCGGTGCGCTGTCCTCGGTGAACAAGGGTGACTGGGGCGGTTCCGGCGACGACGGTGGTGAGAAGTCCCGGGGCGGTGAGCGCGACGAGCGGTCCCGTGGCGGCGAGGGTGGCGAGCACGACGGGCCGCGAGGCGGGATGCACACCGGTGGCGGTGCGCTGACCGTGTCGAACGAGGGCGACTGGGGCGGCTCCGGCGGCGACGGCGGCGGTGAGAAGTCCTGGCGCGGCGGCGAGCGCGGCGGCGAGGGTGGCGGTGAGCGTGGCGGTGAGCGCGGTGAGCGCGACGAGCCGCGAGGCGGGATGCACACCGGCGGCGGCGGGCTGGCCCAGCCGGGTGCGACCGCGGGCGGGCTGGCCGTCCTGGGCGTGGCCGCCGCCGGTCTGTACGCCGCGCGACGCAGGAAGTCTCACGGAGCGGCCTGAGCCATGCCGGGCGTGATAGCAGTCGGGCCGCCACCCGCGCACCGCGTGGCGGCCCGGCTCACCGCCCGCCCCCACCCCGCTGCCGTGCCTAGTGAGGTGTTTTCCGATGGCAGTACCCCCTTCCTCTCCCGCCGGTGACGCGCCGGCCTCCTCCGGTTTCCGCGGAGGACTGATGGTGCTGTGGGCCGTCGCGCTCCTGGTTCTGGCGATGAGCCTGTTCGGCGGCAACGACACGTCGGCCGACTCCTCCCGGCCGCCGCTCGCTCCGGGGGCCGGTGCGTCGGCCCCGGCGGTCGGCGGGGCATCGGCCGCCGCCGACCCGCCCGCCGACGACCCGCCGACCGCCGACCCGACCGGCGCGGACGGAACGGCGGCCCTGCCCCGGTCGAGGCCTGTGCGCCTGCTGATCCCGGGGATCTCCGTCGACGCCCCTTTCACCGACCTCGCCATCGGTGAGAACAAGCAGCTCCAGGCTCCACCCGCGGACGACACCAACCTCGTCGGCTGGTACGCCAAGGGAGCCTCCCCCGGCGAGACCGGTACCTCGATCATCGCCGGACACGTCGACACCAAGACGTCCGCGGCCGTCTTCGCCCGCCTCGACCAGTTGAAGCAGGGAGACGTCTTCCAGGTCGAACGGGCCGACGGACGCACGGCGTCCTTCGTCGTCGACAGCCTGGAGACCTTCGACAAGGACGCCTTCCCCAGCAGCCGTGTGTACGGCGACGCGGACCGTCCGGAGGTGCGGCTCATCACCTGTGCCGGTGAGTACGACCGCAAGGTCAAGGACTACACGGACAACCTGGTGGTCTTCGCGCACCTCGTCTGAGCCCGCCCGGCCCCGTCCGCACCGGTCACCCGCGTAGTTCATACGACTCGCGCGCTCCCGGGGGCGGGCACAAGATCGAGACAGCTGGCGTCGCATCACCGCGGCCGACGTTCAGTACCGCCCCCGCGAAGGAGATGTGCGCAGGATGACCATCATGTCCACCCCTGCTTCAGAACCGCTGACGCGACAGGTGTCGCACCGTGTCTCCCAGTCCGTCTTCGACGGCTCCAGACTCCGCGTCGTCCTGCTGGTGGACGTCAACGACGGAGCCCAGCAGCAGTTCCTCGAGACGTACGAACAACTGCGCAACCATGTCGAGTCCGTACCCGGGCACGTCAGCGAACAGCTGTGCCAGTCCATCGAGAACCCGTCCCAGTGGCTCATCACCAGCGAGTGGGAGAGCGCGCCGCCGTTCCTCGACTGGGTGAGCAGCGAGGAGCACGTGCGGATGGTGAGACCGCTGCACAGGTGCGTCCGGGACACCAGGTCGCTCCGCTTCCACGTCGTCCGCGAGATCGGCGGCGCCGCCCCGGGCGCCGGAGCCGGTGAGGGCGGCCTGCAGACCTCACCCCGCGTCGGCGACGGAGTGATCCGCCACGCGCTGACCTTCACGGTCGAGCCCGGCAGCGAGGAGTCCGTCGCCAAGCTCCTCGCCGACTACGCCGCCCCCGAGCCGCAGGTCGACGCCACCACACGGTTGCTGCGCACCTCCTTGTTCATGCACGGCAACCGGGTGGTGCGGGCCATCGAGGTACGCGGCGACCTGCTCGCGGCGCTGCGGCACGTGGCCCAGCAGCCGGAGGTGCGGGCCCTCGAAGAGGCCATCAACCCGTACCTGGAGCAGGACCGGGATCTGAGCGACCCCGAGTCGGCCCGGGTCTTCTACACACGGGCCGCGCTGCCGGCCGTCCACCACGTGACGGCGGGACAGGAGGAACCGGAGGCGGAGCGGCACGCGCTGTCGTATCCGGCCCGGCCGGGGTGCGGCATGCGGCTGGCCCGGCTGCTGGCCCAGCGGGACGAGGCGGCGGCGGACGACCCGCGCAGCCCGGTCCTGTGCAGCACCATCTTCCAGCGCGACGACGTCGTGGTCCGGCTGATCGCCGTACGCGGCGGTCTCGACGCCTGCGACCCGGCGGTCGCCCTCGGACTGCCCGACGCCGTCCAGGCGGCCGAACTCACCACCCTCCTCGACGGTTCCGCCGGCACGGAGGCCGTCGTCGGGGAGAGCGACCTGGCCCGAGCCCTCCGGGGCGCCCGGATGACCCCCGTCACCGACCGCCGTTCACCCGGCGTCTGAGACGGCACCGGGACACGGACCGGCCGCCGGACCGCGTAGGTCGCGGTCCGGCGGCCGGTGTGCCGGGGCCTGCGGTCGGCCTACTCGACGGGCACGGTGCAGTCGAACGCGTGCAGATAGGGATTGACCGGGCGGATGCTGTCGATGACGAGGCCCGCGTCGGTCAGCCGGCCGACCATGCTGTCGGTGGTGTGCTTGGCACCGCCGACGTTGAGGAGCAGCAGCAGGTCCATCGCGGTGCTGAACCGCATCGAGGGCGAGTCGTCGACGAGGTTCTCGATGACCACGACCCGCGCGCCGGGGCCTCCCGCCTCCTTCACATTGCGCAGGGCGCGGGCGGTGCTGTCGTCGTCCCACTCCAGGATGTTCTTGATGATGTACACGTCGGCCTGGACGGGGATGGCCGTACGGCAGTCGCCCGGCACGATGCGCACGCGGTCCGCGAGCGCACCCCCCTCGCGCAGCCGCGGGTCGGCGTTCTCGACGACGCGCGGGAGGTCGAGCAGAACGCCCTGCATCGACGGGTACTTCTCCAGCAGGCTCGCCACCACGTGGCCCTGCCCGCCGCCGATGTCCGCGACCGACCTGCTCCCCGACAGGTCGAGGAGGGCCGCGACGTCCTCGGCGGACTGCCGGCTGGACGTCGTCATGGCACGGTTGAACACCTCGGCCGACTCGGGGGCGTCCTCGTTGAGGTAGGTGAAGAACTCCTTGCCGTACAGGTCCTCGACGACGTTCCGGCCGGTCCGTACGGCCTCGTCCAGCCGGGGCCACGCGTCCCACGTCCACGGCTCGGTGCACCACAGGGTGATGTAGCGCAGGCTGTGCGGGTCGTCCTCGCGCAGCAGCCGGGACATGTCGGTGTGGGCGAACGTCCCGTCCTTCTGCTCGGCGAAGACGCCGTAGCACGTCAGGGCGCGCAGCAGCCGGCGCAGCGGCCGGGGCTCGGTCTTCACGGCGGCCGCGAGGTCCTCCACGGCCATGGGGCTCTCGCCCAGGGCGTCGGCGACGCCGAGGCGTGCGGCCGCGCGCAGGGCGGCGGCGCATGCCGCCCCGAACACGAGCTCCCTCAACCGCATCGGCGGGGGAGGGGCGGTCTGTGCGGTCGTCATGTGCCGCTTTCCTTCCTTCTTCGGTCCACGCAGGGCCGGGGCCGGGTGGTCAGCACAGCCCCGCGGGCCTGGAGGCCCGGCACGAGTTGCCGCTGAACGTGTTGTTCTCGCCGGTCTCGGTGCTGACGAGGTCGGCGGGGGAGTTGTCGCGCAGCGTGTTGCGGCTGACCTCGTTCTTCTCGCCGGGGACGCCCACGAGGGACTTGAACAGGACGATGCCGCCCGACAGCGGGGAGGTGCCGACGTGGCCCTCGACCGTGTTGGCCGTGACCAGGACCTTCTCGGTGCCGGTCAGGACGATGCCGGAGCCCTGCAGGGCGGGCAGGCGCTCGGTCTTCGGGCAGGACTTGTTGTTGCGCTCGACGTGGTTGCCGCGCACCACGAGGTCGCCGGCCTTGGGGGCGTTCTCGTCGCCGACGACGAAGACGCCCGCGCAGTTGCCGGTGACGTGGTTGTCCGCGACGGCGAGGTTGCGCAGCCGCCGCACGGTGACGCCGATCCGGTTGCCCTCCAGCCGGTTGTCCTCGACGACCGCGCCGCGGGTGTCCTCGGCGCCCTCCTCGGCCTTGATCGTGTTGGCGAGGAAGATGCCCGCGTCGCCGTTGTCCCGGGCGGTGTTGTCCCGGAAGACGCCGCGGACCGAGCGCTCCTGGGCGATGCCCCACACGTCGTTCTTCTCGGCCGTCACGTTGCGCACGGTCAGCCCGTCGGTGGCCATGGCGAACACACCGGCGCGGCTGAAGCCGGTCACCTTCAGGGAGGCGACGGTGACGTCCTTGACCTTCTTGTCCTTCGTCCCGACCACGCAGATGCCGTTGCCGTTCTCGGCGCAGATGCCGGTGGCCTTCTTCGTGCTCGGCTTGATGACCGTGGACCGGCCCATACCGCGCAGGGTGATCCCGGGGGTGCTCACCCTGACGCTCTCGTGGTAGGTGCCGACGGTGACGAGGACGGTGTCGCCCGCCTCGGCGGCGTCCACGGCCTTCTGGATCGATTCTCCGGGGTGGACCACGTGGACGGTGGGGGCGGCGGGGACGTTCGGGAAGGCTCCTGCCGGAGCCGCTCCAAGACCCGTTCCGACCATCGCGGCGGTGCACACCAGGTACACGACATGGCATTTCTTCATATTCGGCACGTTATGCCCGAAGGGTTTCGAGGGCGGGGACGATGAGCCATCCGACGGCGTGTCATGTGACCGGCGCAGACGGCGCGTTCACCGAGACTGGCCGGTCCGCCGGAGGGCAGACGCACAGGTGATCTTCACATCGGCTCCCCGAGGAGGACCCGCCCCGTGACCGCGCCCGAGCACCGGACACGCCGCCTGCCCACCGGACGCCGCTTCGACCTGCGCGCGACCGCCATGTTCTTCGCACTCGCCGCCCTCGGCCTCGGCCTCGTCGGTCTGGTGGTGCGCATGGCGTTCGGCGTCGCCGAGCACCGTCCCGCATGGGCCGTGCTCCTGTCGCTCGGTGTGGTGGCGGCTCTCGTCCTCGGCCGGCGCGGGCGGTCCGGCCTCTCCGCCGCGAGGCTGGCCCGCCGCACCACGGACGCCCTGGAACAGGCCACGACCACGGCGCTCGACGCGCTGGACGCGGAGCGCCCCGCCGCGCCGGCCCCGGCGACGGCACCGGGCGACCGGCCCTCCGTCGTGGAGCCCACCGTGGTGGAGGTCCCCGCGGTGGAGGCCGTCGACCACGACGCCCTGACCCCGGAGGAGTTCGAGCGGGCGATAGCCGACCTCTGTGTACGGGACGGATGCGCCGAGGTCGAGGTCGTGGGCGGGGCCGGAGACCTCGGCGCCGACGTGCTGGCGGTGGCTCCCGACGGCCGGCGCCTCGTCATCCAGTGCAAGCGCTACGGAGAGGACAACAAGGTCGGCTCCGAGGAACTGCAGCGCTTCGGCGGCACCTGCTTCACCGTCCATGAGGCCGACGTCGCGATCCTCGTCACCACCAGCGACTTCACCGCGCCCGCCGCCGACTACGCCGACCGGTGCGGAATAGTCTGCGTCGACCGGCGGCGACTGTGCGCGTGGAGCGAGGGCGCGGGGCCCGAGCCGTGGGCCGCGGAGACCTGTGGGGAGCAGGAGCAGGAGACGGGCCTGCCGGACGGGGCGTCGCGGTGATGTCCCACGGCCCCGCCGTGCCGTCGGTCCGGAGGGATCATTGGCCCGCCCTCCGCTGGAAACCCGAAGGGCATGGGCAAGACCGCGCTGATCGTCATCGACATGATCAACACCTATGACCACAAGGACGCCGACCGGTTGATCCCGTCCGTGGAGCCCGTGGTGCCGGTGGTGGCCGGCCTGTTGCGCCGGGCGCGGCACAGGGGCGTACCCGTCATCTACGTCAACGACAACTTCGGTGAGTGGCGCTCGCACCACGGAGAGATCCTCGACAAGGCCCTGTCGGGTCCGCACGCCCGGCTCGTCGAGCCGCTGCGGCCCGACGAGTCCTCGCTCTTCGTGGTCAAGGCCCGCCACTCGGTCTTCTTCGAGACCCCGCTGACGTACCTGCTCCACGAGCAGGGCATCGACCGGCTCGTGCTGTGCGGCCAGGTGACCGAACAGTGCGTGCTCTACTCGGCCCTCGACGCCCACATCCGCCACCTCGACGTCGTCGTGCCGCGGGACGCGGTCGCGCACATCCACGCCGACCTCGCGGACGCCGCGCTGCGGATGATGCAGCGCAACATGGGCGCCCGGGTGTGCGACAGCGACGAGTTGTGGACCTGAGCGGTTCCGCCCGCGGAGGAAGGCCGTACGGCCGCACGCGGTGGCTGGGGGTGTCCCGCTGCTCCGTCCGGCGCAACCCGGACGCGGTCGGCGCGGCGACCGGCGATCACCTGGTGTAACAGTCATCGTATGATCTGTAGACAGCATGCTCATACGAGCACATGGGCCGGCTCGGCCGGTCGCGGCATCCCGTCCGTCCTGGTGGCCCTGGTCGCCGCCACCGTCCTGGGCACGGGCGCACAGGCTGCCGCCTCGCCGTCGGTCCTGCGCGCGACCGACTGGGACGCCATCGCCGAGTGCGAGTCCAGCGGCAACTGGAAGGCGAACACGGGAAACGGCCACTACGGCGGCCTGCAGTTCAAGCAGTCGAGCTGGGAGGCGGCCGGCGGCCTGAAGTACGCGCCCCGCGCGGACCTGGCCACCCGCAAGGAACAGATCAAGGTGGCCGAGCGCCTGGCCCGCATGCAGGGGATGTCGGCCTGGACCTGCGCCTGACCCCGCGGACGGGCCGCGCCGGTGCCTCCTTCGGACGGACCTGGGCAGACTACTCATGAGACCCGTCCGGTCCCCGCAGGCGAAGGAGGGCTCGACAGCCATGAGGCGTTCCCCGGCAGACCGGCTTCCCGACCCGCGCGCACGGATCGGCGACATGATCTTCTCCAGAGTGGCGGGGCCCGAGGGCCGGGACAACCGGGCCCGCATCCACGGCACGCCCGGCCCCCGCTGGTTCGGTCCCGACCGGCCCGTCAGACGGGTGCACGGCGACGCCTCGATGTTCATCGGGGGCCTGTCCGCCCTGCTGCTCCAGTCGCTCCACCCCTTGGCCATGGCGGCCGTGTCGGCGCACTCCGGCTTCCGTTCGGACCCTTGGGGGCGACTGCAGCGGACCAGTACCTTCCTGGCCGTCACCACCTTCGGGACGGCCGACAGCGCCCAGGAGGCCTGCGACCGGGTGCGGGCCGTCCACGACCGGGTGCGCGGCACCACCGCCGCCGGGGAGACGTACTCCGCGGCCGACCCGCACCTGCTGTGCTGGGTGCACGTCGCGGAGGTCGACAGCTTCCTGCGCGCCCACCAGCGCTACGGTGCCCGGCCCCTGGACGACGAGGGCTGCGACGCCTACGTGGCCGACACGGCACGCGTCGCCACGGCGCTCGGGGTGCCCGACCCGCCCGTCGACCGGGCGGGTCTCGCCGAGCGGCTGGGCGCCTACCGCGGCGAACTGCGCGCCACCGACGAGGCGTGCGGCACCGCCCGGTTCCTGCTGCTGAACCCGCCCGTCCCGCTCCTCGCCCGCCTCCCGTACGGCGTGATCGCCGCCAACGCGGTCTCGCTGCTGCCACGGTGGGCCTCGCGCGCCCTGCGGCTGCCGCGGCTGCCGCCGGCCGAGGCGGTCTGCGTACGGCCGCTGGGCACGGCCGTGACCGCCGGGATCCGCTGGGCGATGGCCCCGCCCCGCGACGCGGCGTAGCACCCGGCCGCGCGTACGGACCGGAGCTCAGGCTCCCGGCCCGGGGTCCGGCCGCACCGGCGTCCGCAGGCCCGCCCGGGCCGCCTCCAACTGGGCGGCGAACGCGATGCCGAGGAAGAGCGCCACCGCGGTCAGGTTGGCCCACAGCAGCAGGGCGATGAACGCGGTCAGAGGCCCGTAGACGGCACCGAACGCGCCACTGCGCCCGACGTACAGCGCGAGCAGCCACGTCGCGGAGACCCACAGCACCAGGTGGACCGCGGAGCCGAAGGCCAGCCAGGTGTAGCCCGGCTGGTCGCGGCGGGGCGACCAGCGCAGGATCACCGCCGAGGCGACCCAGGCCAGCAGCAGCCCCACGGGCACCTCGAGGGCGCCCCACCAGCCGGCACCGCCGCCCGGGGCGCCGGTCGACCGGGCCACGGCGTCCCCGACGGCCTCACCGGCGACGAGCACGACGAACCCCAGCACCATCGGCAGCCCGGCGGTGAGCGCGAGGACGAGCGCCCTGCCGTACTTGCGGGGGAAGGGCCGGTCCCGCTCGATGCCGTAGATGCGGTTGGCGCCCCGCTCGATCTGGCCCATGGCCGACGCCAAATTCAGCAGCGCGAACCCCAGGCCCAGCCACAGCGCGAGCGTGCTCCGGGCGTCGCTGTGGGCGCTGCGCCGGGTGCCCTCGAACGCCCCCTCCACGACCTCGGCACTGGCACCCGGGACGATCCGGCCGAGCGTGAGCTCGACGACCCGGCCCACGCCCTCCGTGTGCACCGACGTCGCGAGGCCCACCAGTACGACGGTGAACGGCACCAGACCGAGGACCACCTGGAAGGCGAGGGCCCGGGCGTTGGTGAAGCCGTCCGCGTAGCGGAACCGGGCGAAGGAGTCGGTCAGCAGCCGCAGGCCCCCGTACCGTCTCAACGCGGTCAGGGCTTCGTCGCCGGAGAGTTCGTCCCCGATCATGTCCCGTGTCTGCGGCACGTGTACGGCGGTTCCCACGGTCGGCTGCTCCTCGTGTCGGGCGGTCGGGATGCTTCCGCCCTCCGCGTTCCCCGTGGGAGCACGGGCAGCGCCGGCCGGCACGAGGAGCGCCGTTCCCGCACGCCGGGACCAGGACGGTCACGTGCGGGGGAGCCGACGGGCGGTCCCGGACGTGCAGCACGCCGATACGTCCGGGGCCGCCCTCCTGGCACCGGGGACGGGACTACGTGTCCGCTCCGTCCTTCTCTCCGTCCTTCTCGCGGCCGGCGAGTTCCCGCAGACGGGCCAGTTCGGCCGCGTGCTCGCTCATCCGCACGCCCAGGAGCCCGTAGGCGAGCAGCACCGCGCCCGCGACGGACAGGGGGACCGAGAGGCCGAGCACGGCCAGCGCCTCGGGCCAGTCCCGTTCGTCGCCGCAGGGATCCTTGGACCGTCCCTCGTTGGCGGTCCCCCCGTCGGTGAAGAGGCGGGACTCGCACTCGACGGGACGGCGCGCGTACGAGGGTTCCACCTCGTAGGAGGTGGCGAGCAGCACGCCGCACCACACCCACAGCAGGGTCGCGACGGCCAGCAGGCCGAGGCCCAGGGTCCGTGCGCGCCGGCCTCGTTCACGGAACCGCATGTCGAACACCTCTGGATGCATGACGGGTGAACCTAGCAGCCGTCACGGGAAGCGCCGGGAGAGGGCTCCAGGCCCGTCCGCCGAGGGACTGCCCCCCGGCGGCAGCGCCCGGCGTGCCCGGGCGCGCGGCGGGCCGCGGCGGGCCGTGGGCGACCTGCTCCGGCATACCGGCGACCACCTGGTGGCCGCGGGCGCCCGCGAGACGGCGCAGGAGCCGGCGGACCGTCGGCTGCTCGTGGTCGGCGGTGTCCGGGACGAGCCGGAAGCGGCCGCCGTCGCCGTGCTCGCCCCGGGGCCCGATCCAGAGGATCGGCAGCGGTGTCGACGCCGGTGAACGGGGTGCTTCCGCGACGCGGAACCCGTCCGGTCCTACGCGGGGGCGCGTCGGCCCGAGTAGGCCGACCAGCGGCCGTCGCGCCGGGTCACCGTGATGTCGCGGCCGAAGCAGGCCGTCAGCAGGGAGTCGGTCAGCACCGTCTCCACGGGCCCCCGGGACAGGACCCGGCCCTCCCGCAGCAGCAGGGCGTGACTGACGGCCGGGAACAACTCCTCCAGGTGATGGGTGACCGTGACGGTGGCCAGGTGCGGGCGGCCCTCGGCCAGTTGGTGCATGGCCTCCACGAGGTCCTCGCGGGAGGGCAGGTCCAGGGCGTTGAACGGTTCGTCCAGGAGCAGCAGCGCGGGATCGGCCATCAGCGCCCTGGCGATCAGGACGCGCGCCCGCTGTCCGCCGGAACAGACGCCGTACGGCCGGTCCGCCAGCTCCTTGATGCCCAGCTCCGTCAGCAGGTCGTGGGCGCGGAGCCGGACCTCCTCGTCGTACGTCCGCCACAGCGGCTGTACCGTGCCGCTGTGCCCGGTGAGCACGACCGTGTGGGCGCTGAGGTCCTGTGGCACCCGCTGGGCCGAGGTGACGTGGCCGATGCGGGCCCTCAGCTCCCGGACGTCCACCCGGCCGAGCCGGCTGCCCAGGACCTCCACGCTTCCGGTCGTGGGGTGCATCAGGGCGCCGAGCAGCCGCAGCAGGGTGGTCTTCCCGGCCCCGTTGGCGCCCAGCAGGGCCCAGTGCTCTCCCGGCCGGACCGTCCAGTCGATCCCGTCGAGGATCAGCTGGTCCGTCGTGTGGCGGCGCACGCTCACGTCCTCGAGGAGAAGCACGGCGGCCTTGTGACCGTTCACCTGGGACTGCGTTGTCTGCCGGACCATACAGGAGCTCCTCCACTCGCGACGCCGTCGTTCACCGTGCACGGTAGGTGCATTCACCACGCTCTTGCCGGGGCGTCCGGTTCATGGACACGCGGGGCCGGCCGCGCGGTTCCTCGCGGTAGCCGACGGCGCCGCTGACGGAACCGGGGGCGAGGCCGGGGGCGTCGGACACCGTCGCGGTGACGGGCGGCAGCCCCGCGGCCGACCGTGTCCACCACGTGCGGAACGATCCATGTCGATCCCCAACAGCTCTTCTCCACACACTTCTTGACGTGAATTCACAAGATCAGTCGGTGATACGATCACCGCGTTTGCGGAGCGGTGGATGGGTGAAAGACGGCATCCCCGACTTCAGGGACGGCCCGGGCGGCAACCCGGTGCGGGCGGTCCGCCGCGCCGCCCGCACGGACGGGAATTCAGCAAGCCGTCACTCGCCTGAAGAGAGTCTTATGACGGAATACACAGGGAACCCACTGGTGTGGGTCCTTCTCGTCGCCCTCGTCGCCGCCGCCGTGCTCATCAGCCGTCAGCGCGGGGCGGCCCGAGCGCTGCGGCAGGAAGTGCAGGGTCTGAAGGACCACTACACGCAGCTGGAGAACGATTACGGGAAGTCCGTGCAGGCGGCCCAGGAGCGGGCCGAGGACGAGACGAAGACCGTTCTGAAGTCCGCCATGCGCACCCTCCAGGGCCTGGCCGCCGAACAGCAGCTGGTCCTCACCCGGCTCCAGACCAAGTACGGCGACTCCGCCCTGCTGCAGGACCTGCTGGAGATCGACCACACCAACTCGCAGTTCGGCCGGCGCGCGCAGTCCATCGCCGTCCTGTGCGACGGCTGGCTGGGCGGCCGGCGCGACACCGCGTCCGTGTACGACGTAGTCCGCAGCGCCCAGGGCCGGATCCGGCACTTCCGGCGGGTGGAGATCCTCTCCCAGGTCGACTTCGGCATCACCAGCCGGGCCGTCGAACCCGTCGCCCTGGCCCTCGCCGAACTCCTCGACAACGCCACCAGCTACTCCAGCCCGGACACCGTCGTCGAGATCAACATCCGCACCGTGCCCAAGGGCATCTGCATCGTCGTCGACGACGCCGGTGTCGGTATGAGCGACGAGGAGCGCACCCGCGCCGAGAAGCTGCTCTCCAGTGAGCGCGCCTCGGGCGTGGCGGGGCTCGGCAACCCCCCGCAGTTCGGCTTCGCGGTCATCGGCCTGCTGTGCGAACGCTTCGGTTTCGAGGTGTCGGTGGACTCCTCCTCTCCCTACGGGGGCGTACGCGCGGTCGTCCTGCTGCCGCACGAACTGCTCACCGCCATGCCGGAGAAGAAGGCACCGGCCCCGGCCGCCGCGGGCACGGCCCGGCCGGTCCTGGACGGCGGTCCGGAAGCCGCGCTCACCCCGTCCCGGACCAGTGACGGACTTCCCCGGCGGCGCCGCAAGCGGCCGATGGCCATCGTGCCCGGCAACACCCCGGCCCCACGTCCCGCCGGCCGCTCCGAATCCGAGCAGGCACAGATCATGGGTGCCTTCCAGCGCGGCACGCGGTCCGGCCGCGCCGACCGGCCACAGGACGCGGACCGGACGAGCAGAACACCTGGTGCAAGCAGCGAAGGACATGGATTCTCGTGAACGACGATCTGTCATGGATGCTCGACAGCGCCCTGGAGATTCCCGGGGCCCTGCACGCGGTCCTGATATCCGCCGACGGACTGCTGATGGCCCGGACGCAGGACTTCGACAAGGACGACGCGGACCGGGTCGCCGCAGCGATGAGCGGCGTGCAGTCGCTCAGCCGGACGCTCGCCTTCTTCTGCGAGGACCCGCACCAGGCGTGGCGGCAGACCCTGGTCGAGTTCGACGGCGGCTGGGTGTTCCTGATCTCCGCCGGTGAGGGCGCCTACCTCGGTGTCTCCGCCTCGCCCGACGTCGACATGGCGGACATCACCTTCCGCATGCAGCAGCTCGTCGCCCAGCTCGGCAAGCGGCTGACGACACCGCCGCGCGAGAACCTCGGTACCCGCTCATGACCGGCCCCGACGGCTGGGAGCCGGAAACCGCGGAATTAGTCCGGCCGTACGTCATCACCAAGGGCCGCGGCCTGCCCGACGACGAGCAGCTCTCCCTCATCACCCTGGTCACCGCGTCCGCCGACCACGCGCAGCGGCCGACCAGGCTGTCCCCCGAGGAGCAGAACCTGCTCGACCTCTGTTCCGCCGGCTACCTCTCGGTCGCCGAGATCGCCGGGCACAGCCACCTTCCGCTGGGCGTGGTGCGGATCCTGCTGGCCTCCCTCATGGAGGGCGGCTACCTCATGACCCGCCCGCCGGTGGCCCGCGCCCGCCTCGCGGACAAGGAAATCCTGGAAGAGGTGCTCAATGGTCTCCGCGCCAAGTTTGGATGAGCGGGCCTACGTCCGCGGCGGAGCGACCCAGACCGCGGTCAAGATCCTCGTCGTCGGGCACTTCGCCGTGGGCAAGACCACCCTCATCGGGTCCATCTCCGAGATCGAGCCCCTGTCCACCGAGGAGACGATGACACAGGCCGCCGAGTCGGTCGACGACCTCAAGGGGGTCCAGGGCAAGACCACCACCACGGTCGCCATGGACTTCGGCCGTCTGACCATCAGCGACCGCGTCGTCCTCTACCTCTTCGGCACACCCGGCCAGCAGCGCTTCGTCCAGATGTGGGAGGACATGGCCCGTGGCGCGCTCGGTGCCCTGGTGCTGGTCGACCCCGAACGGCTGGCGGACTCCTTCCCCGTGATCGACCTCATCGAGCAGTACGGACTCGAGTACGCCATCGCCGTCAACCACTTCGACGGCGCCCCGCTGCGCGACGAGGCGGCGCTGCGCGAGGCCCTGGACCTGCTCGACGACACCCCCGTCGTCACCTGCGACGCCCGCGACGAGAGGTCCTCGGCCGCCGCACTGACCACTCTGGTCCGCTACTTGCTGGACCACACCCGCTAGGAACTGAGAGCAACATGGACGCTCACGACACGGCCCCGGCGCCCCCGCCCGGGTGCCCTGCCCACGGCTCCGGCGGCCGGGTGCCGCTGTACGGCCCGGAGTTCGCCGCCGCCCCCCAGGCGTACTACGAGTACCTGCGCCACTACGGGGCCGCCGCGCCCGTCGAACTCGCCCCCGGCGTGGAGGCGACGCTCGTCACCGACTACGCGGCCGCCCTGCAGCTGCTGCAGGACTCCGGGACCTTCCGCAAGGACGCGCGCCGCTGGCGGGCCTTCAACGAGGGCAAGGTGAGTCCGGACAGCCCGGTCGTCCCGCTGCTCGCCCACCGGAACAACTGCATGTTCGCCGACGGCGCCGACCACCTGCGGCTGCGGCAGGCCGTCACCGACAGCATGGCGCGCGTGGACACCCGCCGGCTGACCCGGAGCACCGAGCAGATCTCCGGTTACCTCATCTCCCAGTTCGGGGCCCGGGGTTCGGCCGACCTGCTCGGTGACTACGCCAAGCAGTTGCCGCTGTTCGTGTTCAACGAACTCTTCGGCTGCCCCGCCGACATCGGCGACCGGGTGCTGTTCGGCATCTCCGGCATGTTCGACGGGGTCAACGCGGAGAAGGCCACCGAGGTGCTGTTCCAGGCCGTGGGCGAGCTCGTCGCGCTCAAGCGCGGCAAGCCGGGCGACGATGTCACCTCCTGGCTGATGCGGCACCAGGCGGGCCTCAGCGACCAGGAGATGGTCCACCAGCTGGCCTTGCTGCTGGGTGCCGGCGCGGAGCCGCTGCGCAACCTCATCGGCAACACCCTGCACCGGCTGCTCACCCATGAGCGGTACGCGCGCGAGGGCGGTCTGATCGACGAGGCCCTCGACGACACGCTGTGGGAGAACCCTCCCATGTCGAACTACGCGCCGCACTACCCGGCCGCCGACGTCGAACTCGCGGGACAGCGCCTGCAGTCGGGCGACCTGGTGCTGGTCAGCTTCGCCGCGGCCAACACCGGGCCCGCCCTCCAGGCCGCCCGCCAGGCCGGCAGCAACCGCGCCCACCTGGCATGGAGCGCGGGCCCGCACGCCTGCCCCTCCAAGGAACCGGCCCGGCACATCACCGTCACCGCCATCGAGAACCTGTTCAACGAACTGCCCGACGTCGGACTCGCCGTCCCCGAGGACAGCCTGACCTGGCGCCCGGGCCCCTTCAACCGGGCTCTGACCACCCTTCCGGCCCGCTTCACCCCGGTGCCGTCGGGCCGGCGCTCCGAGCACCGGAGCGCTCCTGCGGCAGCCGCGCGGGAGGCCACGGCCGGGCCGGCGCGTACGCCCGAACGCGGAGGCATGTGGAGCCAGTTCCTCAACTGGCTCACACGGTGACATCCGCAACACCCGCCCAACCTGCCGCTTTCGCATAAACGTTCAACGGCACGGGTAGTGAGCACGCGGCTCAAGTTGCTCACGAGTAAAAGGAGGTGTCGTGGACCACATATCCACGAACGCCGCTCTCCCGCCGCCGACCACTCCGATACCCGCCCGAACGGGCGGGTATCTTCTTGCAGGCCCGCGACGGGGGACGGGCCGGTGACGGGGGTGTCCACGGGCGGGGGACTGCCGGGAACCACGACCCTCGGTGCCTTCACGAGCGGTCAGCTGCGAAGACTCGGCGCGGTCGCGGGCCTGTCCGAGACCGACATCGACACCTACGCCCGTGTCCTGACGGACACCCTGGGGCCGCAGAGCGACCGGTCGTTGGCGTTGCCTCCGCCCAACCGCACCTTCCTGTCCGACGACCACACCCCGGTGGAGTTCTCCCTCTCCTTCCAGCCGGGCGCGGCCCCCGCACTGCGGGTGCTCCTGGAACCCGGCTGCGGCGCAGACAGCCTGGCTCGCAACGGCCGCGCCGGACTCGAGACGGTACGGGCGATGGCGAAACGCTGGAACTTCACCACCGGCCCGCTCGACGCGGTCCGGGACCTGTTCCTGCCGCGCTCCCCGCACGGCCCGCTGGCCCTGTGGTGCGCGCTGGAGCTGCGGCCCGGCGGCGTGCCCAAGGTCAAGGTGTACCTGAACCCGGCCGCCTCCGGGCCCGAACGCACCGTCGAGACGGTGCGCGAGGCCCTGCACCGGCTGGGGCACCGGCAGGCCTTCGCCGCGCTCCCCGCCGCCGACGGGTATCCGTTCGTCGCGCTCGACCTGGGGGACTGGGAGGAGCCCCGGGTGAAGGTCTACCTGCGGCACGACAACCTGACGGCCGGGCAGGCCGGACGGCTGTCCCGCATGGACCCGAGCCCTCACCCCGCCGCGGTCGAGGACTTCTTCCTCACGGCGGCCGGCGCCGCCACCCGGGTGGCGCGGCTCGACGGGCGGCCCGGCCTGACGTGCCACTCCTTCACCGACACCGGCACGGCACGGCCGACCGGCTTCACCCTCCACATCCCCGTCCGGGACTACGCCCGGCACGACGGGGAGGCGCTCGCACGGGGCGTGAGCGTGCTGCGCCGGTACGGGGTGGACACCCCCGCGCTCGGCCGGTCCCTGGCCGCCCTGACCGGGCGCCGGCCGGAGGACGGCGTGGGCCTGATCGCCTACCTGGCGCTGGCCCACCAGCAGGACCGCGCGCCGCGGGTGACGGCGTACCTCTCCTCGGAGGCGTACGCGGTCAGGCCGCCGGTCGCCCGGGAGGCCCGGGACACGGTGGCGGTGCACTGAGCGGAGCGCACGGCACGGCCAGGGGCCCCTCGGCGGACGTCACCGAGGGGCCCCTGGTGCGGGTGCGGGTGCGGGTGCGGGTGCGGCGCGTGGGCGCGCGGGGCGCTACACGTTGAGCGTCTCGCGGAACCCGCTCAGGTACGGGCCCACGTCGACCTGGATCGAGGCGCCCTGCGTCCTGCCGTAGCGCTGGGCGATCCCGTCGAGGTACGCGCCGATCTCCTCGCGCATCTCGTCGGCCCCGGGCAGCGCGGCCTCGCCGTCGATGAGCCGCGTCACCCACTGCGCCTGGGCCTCCACCAGCCGGGTGATCGCGCCCACGGGCCGGACCAGGCCGACGAAGTACAGACCGGGCCGGCCGGCCGGGACGACCCGCCGGTACAGCTCCACCGAGCCGTCCGGACCCAGCGGGCAGCCCTCGGGCAGGAAGGGGAAGGTCATGTGGAAGCCGGTGCAGTAGACGACCGCGTCCGCCTCCACATCGGTGCCGTCGGTGAAGACGACCCGGCTGCCGTCGAAGGAGTCGATCGCCGGCTTCGGGGTCACCGCGCCGTGCCGGATCCGGCTGAGGATCTCGTCCGAGAGGGTCACGGCCGAGGAGAAGACCGGATGGTCGGGCTCGGGCAGACCGTAGTCGGAGAGCCTGCCCCGCGCGACGAGCAGGGCCTGCTCCACGAAACGGCGCTGTTCGGCGAAGGACATGGCGGACCACCAGGGCGCGTTCGCGATCTCGTCGACCGACAGCCCGAAGAGCTGCTTGGGCACGATGTGCAGTCCCCGGCGCACCGACAGCACGGTCCGCGCGGCGTGCCGGGACAGGTCCGCCGCGATGTCCACCGCCGACGCGCCCAGGCCGACCACGACGGTGCGCTGCCCGGCGAAGTCGCTGCCGTCGCGGTAGTCGAGGGAGTGCAGGATCGTTCCCTCGAAGGAGGCGGCGCCCGGCGGGAGGGGGTCGGGCAGGGCGGGCTCGCTGTGGTGCCCCGAGGCGACGACCACGTGCTCGAACCGACGCGACGACACCTCGCCGTCCGCGTCCCTGCTGTCGACCGTCCACATGCCGTCCGCGTCCTGGCGCACCGAGACCACCTCGGTGCTCAGCTCGATCCGGTCCAGCACCCCGGCCCACTCGGCGAACGACCGCAGATAGGCGGCGACCTCGCTGTGCCGCGGATAGAGCGGGTACGACGCCGGCATCGGGAAGTCGGCGTAACAGGTCAGCTGCTTGGCGGTGTTGAGGTGCAGGGACAGGTACCCCGGGCCGCGCTCACCCGCCTGCGGCTGACGCCAGATCCCCCCGACGTCGGGAGCCTTCTCCAGGCAGACGAACTCGATGCCACGGTCGTTGAGGGCACGGGCCACAGCCAACCCCGACAGACCGGCACCGATCACACACACTCGCACGGGTTTTCCCCTCAGGACGGACACAGACCTCCCCCGATCATGCATTCCTTGCCCATCCGCATCTCCCCGCACACCAGTGCGCATGGCGAACCGCTGTGTCGGTGCTCACGTTTCCCCCGGTCACGCCCGGCGGAGGTCCTTCACCCGGCGCAGCTTGCCGACCGAACGCTCCAGCGTCCCGGGGTCGACGACGGCCACCTCGACGGTGATGCCGACACCGTCCTTCACCCCCTGGCCGATCGCCCGCGCGGCGGCCTCGCGCTGTTCGGGTCCGGCGTCCGGGCGGGCCTCGACGCGGACGGCCATGTGGTCCATGCGCCCGCGCTCGGTGAGCTGGATCTGGAAGTGCGGGGCCACACCGGGGGTGCGCAGCACGATCTCCTCGATCTGGGTGGGGAAGACGTTCACCCCGCGCAGGATGATCATGTCGTCGCAGCGGCCGGTGACCTTCTGCATCCGGCGGAAGGCGGGCCGGGCGGTGCCGGGCAGCAGCCGGGACAGGTCGCGGGTGCGGTAACGGATGACGGGCAGCGCCTCCTTGGTGAGGGAGGTGAAGACGACCTCCCCCTCCTCGCCCTCGGCCAGCACCGCGTCCGTGACCGGGTCGACCACCTCGGGGTAGAAGTGGTCCTCCCACACGTGCAGCCCGTCCTTGGTCTCCACGCACTCCTGCGCCACGCCCGGGCCGATCACCTCGGACAGGCCGTATATGTCGACGGCGTGGATGCCCGTGCGCTCCTCGATCTCGCGGCGCATCTCCTCGGTCCACGGCTCGGCGCCGAAGATGCCCACCTCCAGGGAGCTGGTGCGCGGATCGACGCCCTGCCGCTCGAACTCGTCGAGCAGGGTGAGCATGTACGACGGGGTCACCATGATGATCTCGGGCCGGAAGTCCTGGATGATCTGCACCTGCCGGGCCGTCATGCCGCCAGAGGCGGGGATCACGGTGCATCCGGCGCGTTCGGCGCCGTAGTGCGCGCCCAGGCCGCCGGTGAACAGGCCGTAGCCGTACGAGATGTGGACCTTGTGGCCCGGGCGGCCGCCGGCGGCCCGGATCGAGCGGGCGACGACGTCCGCCCACCTGGACAGGTCCCCCTCCGTGTAACCGACGACGGTGGGGCGGCCGGTGGTGCCGCTGGAGGCGTGGACGCGTCGCACCTCGGACATCGGGACGGCGAACATGCCGAAGGGGTAGGTGTCCCGCAGGTCGGCCTTCGTGGTGAAGGGGAACCGGGACAGGTCCGCCAGACTGCGGCAGTCGTCGGGCTTGACCCCGGCCGCGTCGAACTTCCTCCGGTACAGCTCCACGTTCTCGTAGGCGTGCCGCAGGGTCGCGCGCAGCCGGTCGAGCTGGAGTTCGCGCAGCTGATCACCGGTCAGGCGCTCGCCGTCGTCCAGCAGGTCCTGGGGGAGGGGGCGTCCGAGGCGGGAGGCGGAGGCCGCGGTGGCCGCCGGTGCGCCGGTCGTCGGTTCGCTGCTCATCGCGACTCCTTCGTCGTGCCCGGCGTCCCGTCCGCAGCCGGATCCGCCGCCGGATCCGCCGCCGTGTCCTTCGTCGAGCCCCGGACGCTGCGGCTGCGCCCGCGGAACTCCGCGATCACTTCCTCGCCGCGCCGCACGCTGACGTCGTAGACGCCGCTGCGGCCGTACCGCGTGCGTTCCTCGGCCCTGGCCACGAGCACGTCGCCCTCGCGCGCGGGGGCGACGAACACGATGTCGGCGCCGGCGGCGACGGTCACGGCTCCGTGGCTGTTGCAGGCGCAGGCGAAGGCGGTGTCCGCGAGCAGGAACAGGTAACCGCCGTGGGCGATCCGGTGCCCGTTCACCATCGCGGGCGTCACGGTCATGCGGAGCACGGCCCTTCCCTCGCCGTGTTCCAGCAGCTCGATGCCGAGGCGACGGGACGCCTCGTCCGCGGCGAACATCGCCTGTGCCGGCGTCGTCGCCCCAGCGGTCTGTGCCACGCCATCCACCACCTTGTGTCCCGACCGACCATTCGGTTACCGTGCGGCACGGCCCAGTAATCCAGTCACGTCCCGGCCTGTCAAGAGGCGGGCGCCCGCCCCGGGTCGCAGGTCAGGAGGGTGGCCGGTCCGAGGTCTTGCCCGGCCCCGGGAAACACGTCAGACTGGTACCGAACGAATGGTCGGTAGGGGAAGCTGGTATCGATGACCACGACACACGCCGCCGAGGCGCCGCCCCCCGCGGGGCTGCAGGAGCACTTCGACGCGACGATCGCGCACGACCAGCGGATCGAGCCGCGCGACTGGATGCCGGACGGCTACCGCAGGACGCTGATCCGGCAGATCGCCCAGCACGCGCACTCGGAGATCATCGGCATGCAGCCCGAGGGCGAGTGGATCACCCGGGCGCCGTCCCTGCGCCGCAAGGCGATCCTGTTCGCCAAGGTCCAGGACGAGGCCGGCCACGGGCTCTACCTGTACTCGGCGGCGGAGACCCTCGGCGCGGACCGGGCCGACCTCACCGAGCGGCTGATCGAGGGCCGCCAGAAGTACTCGTCGATCTTCAACTACCCGACCCTGAGCTTCGCCGACGTCGGCGTGATCGGCTGGTTCGTGGACGGTGCGGCGATCTGCAACCAGGTCCCGCTGTGCCGCAGCTCCTACGGGCCCTACGCGCGCGCGATGGTGCGCATCTGCAAGGAGGAGTCGTTCCACCAGCGGCAGGGCTACGAGCTGCTGATGACGATGATGCGCGGCACCGACGCCCAGCGCGAGATGGTGCAGGACGCGGTGAACCGCTGGTGGTGGCCGTCGCTGATGATGTTCGGCCCGCCCGACGACGCCTCGCCCAACTCGGCGCAGTCGATGGCCTGGAAGATCAAGCGGCACAGCAACGACGAGCTGCGCCGGCGCTTCGTCGACATGACCGTCCCCCAGGCCGAGAAACTCGGCGTCACCCTGCCCGACCCCGAGCTGCGCTGGAACGAGGAGACCGGGCACCACGACTTCGGCACCCCCGACTGGGACGAACTGATGCGGGTCATCAAGGGCGACGGCCCGTGCAACGCCCGGCGGATCCAGCGGCGGCGCACCGCCCACGAGGAGGGCGCCTGGGTCCGCGAGGCGGCCACCGCCCACGCGGCCAAGCGGGCCGCCCGTACGCAGAAGGGAGCGGCGGCATGACCCCGGCGAAGCAGGAGTGGCCGCTGTACGAGGTGTTCGTGCGCGGCAAGCGCGGCCTCAACCACGTCCACGTCGGCTCGCTGCACGCCGCCGACGACGCGATGGCGCTCACCCACGCCCGCGACCTCTACACCCGGCGCAACGAGGGCGTGAGCATCTGGGTGGTCCGCTCCGAGCACATCGCCGCCTCCACCCGCGACGAGAAGGACCCCTTCTTCGCCCCCAGCGCCGACAAGGTCTACCGCCACCCGACCTTCTACGACATCCCCGACGACGTCCCCCACATCTAGGAGCAGGGCATGAGTGACGACCACGTCTACATGACCCTCGCCGAGGGACACGAGGACGACACCCGCTGGGCCTACGGCACGGGCTTCGAGGACCCGCTGCACGGGGTGGATACCACCGTGCCCGACGACGTCGACGCCGGTGAGCTGGCCGCCCAGTGCGTGGTGCTCGCCGACGACGCCCTGGTCTCGGCCCAGCGGCTCGCCGAGTGGGTCACCCGCGCCCCCGAGCTGGAGGAGGAGGTGGCGCTGGCCAACATCGGCCTCGACCTCCTCGGCCAGGCCCGCCTGCTCTACTCGCGCGCCGGCCAGGCCGACGGCACCGGCCGTGACGAGGACGCCTACGCCTACTTCCGGGACCCGGGCGACTTCCGCAACGTGCGCCTGGCCGAACTGCCGCGCGGCGACTTCGCGTTCGCCGTCGTCCGGCTGCTGGTGCTCTCCGCCTGGCGTCTCGCGCACTTCGAGCGGCTCGTGACCCACCCCGACCCGGTCCTCGCGGCGATCGCCGCCAAGGGCGTCAAGGAACTGACGTACCACCGGCAGTACGCGGCCGAGTGGGCGGTGCGCCTCGGCGACGGCACGGACGAGTCCCACCGCAGGATGCGCACGGCCCTGGAGCAGATCGCCCCCTACCTCGGCGAACTGCACGCCGCGTACGACGTGCGCGACGAACTCACCGCCGTCCTGCGCCAGGTCACCGAGGCGGCCGGCCTGCCGATGCCCGTGTACCGGCCGCTGCCCGGCTCCGGCCGCGACGGCGAGCACACCGAGCACCTCGCGCCCCTGCTCGCCGAGTTGCAGAGCGTGGCCCGCGCCCACCCGGAGGCGACATGGTGACCGCCCTGGACGCCCGGCACGCCCGGCGCGTCGCCGAGCGGGTGCCGGACCCCGAACTGCCCATGCTGACCCTCGCCGACCTCGGGGTGCTGCGCGACGTCGAGCTGACCGAGGACGGCACGGTGGTCGCGAGTCTGACGCCCACCTACTCCGGCTGTCCCGCCATGGCCGAGATGCGGGCGGACGTCGCCGCGCGGCTGCGGGACGCGGGGTACGCGCGGGTGGAGATCCGCACGGTGCTCAGCCCGCCCTGGACCAGCGACTGGATCACCGAGTCCGGCCGCCGCAAGCTCACCGAGCACGGCATCGCCCCGCCCGGTTCCGCGCCCCGCGGCCCGGTCGCCCTCGTGCTGTCGCCCACCCGGCGCACGGTGCCCTGCCCCCGCTGCGGTGCGGCGGACACCGAGGAGACCTCCCGTTTCGCCGCCACGTCCTGCAAGGCGCTGTGGCGCTGCCGGGCCTGCCGCGAACCGTTCGAGTACGTCAAGGAGATCTGATGGCCCCGACCGCCCCCGCCTCGGCCGTCCCGGCACGCGTCCGGCGCCGCCCGGCCTTCCACCGCCTGCGCGTCGCCGCCGTCCAGCGGCTGTGCGCGGACGCGGTCGCCGTCGGCTTCGACGTCCCCGGGGAACTGGCCGGGGAATTCGCCTTCGCGCCAGGACAGTCGCTCACCCTGCGGCGCGAGATCGAGGGCCGCGACGAGCGCCGCTCCTACTCGATCTGCTCACCGGCCGGCTCGGCACCGCGCATCGGGGTCCGCGTGGTGCCCGGCGGCCTGTTCTCGTCCTGGCTCGTCAACGACGTGCGGCCCGGTGACACGGTCGAGGTGATGGCCCCCACCGGTCTGTTCACCCCCGACCTCACCGCTCCCGGCCACCATGTGCTCATCGCGGCGGGCTCGGGCATCACGCCCATGCTGTCCATAGCCGAGTCGGTGCTGGCCGCCGACGACCGCTCCACCGTCACCCTGTTCTACGGCAACCGCCGCACCGACACGGTGATGTTCGCCGACGAACTGGCCGACCTGAAGGACCTGCACCCCGCCCGCTTCCAGCTGGCCCACGTGCTCTCCCGCGAGCCCCGGGAGGCCGAGGTGCTCTCCGGACGCCTCGACGCCGAACGGCTCTCGGCGCTCGTCGACGCCCTGGTCGACGTGGAGAACGCCGATCACTGGTGGCTGTGCGGCCCGCACGGCATGGTCCTCGACGCCCAGCGGGTCCTGGCCGGCCTCGGCGTGCCCGCCGACCGTGTCCACCGGGAGCTGTTCTTCGCCGACGACCAGCCGGTGCGCGAGGTGCACCACGAGGACGCCGGGCCGGGCGGCCCGGTCAGCGAGGTCACCATCACCCTGGACGGCCGGTCCACGACGGCCTCCCTGTCCCGGGAACGCACCGTCCTCGACGGCGCCCAGCAGACCCGGCCCGACCTGCCGTTCGCCTGCAAGGGCGGCGTCTGCGGCACCTGCCGCGCCCTGGTCACCGACGGCAAGGCCGACATGCGGCGCAACTACGCCCTCGAACCCGCCGAGGTCGACGCCGGCTACGTCCTGACCTGCCAGTCGTACCCGGCGTCCGACACACTCACCGTCGACTACGACAGCTGACCCGGCGTCACGGCACCCGGTGATCCGGCCTCTTCCAGCACCGCCCGGATCACGTGCCGGGCGTTGCGGGCCATCGCCGGATTGGTCTCGCGGTAGTAGGGCAGTGCGATCAGCGCCTGGGAGAGCGTCCGCCCCCGGCCGCGCCGCCAGGCCGCCCCGTCCACGCCGAGTGCCTCGCGGAAGACCTCCCTCGCACCGGCCGGCAGCAGATTCCACGCGGGGAACAGGTCGCAGGCCGGATCGCCCACACCCGCGCAGCCGAAGTCGATCACCGAGGAGAGCCTGCCGGCCTCGACCAGCAGATTGCCCGGCATCAGATCGGCGTGCAGCCACACCGGCGGCCCCTCCCAGGCCGGTGCGCGCAGCGCGTCGTCCCAGACGGCGGTCACGGCATCACCGTCGATGCCCTCCTGCGGAATGCGGCGCAGCTCCTCGATCGCCGCCCGGGTCGACGCGTCGAGCGAGGCGAGCGGACCCCCGCGGTACGCCGGCGGTGCCCCCGGCAGGGTGATGCTGCGCATCGCCGCCACGAATCCGGCCAGATCCCCGGCCAGAGCCACCGGATCGCCCAGCGCCCCCTCCGCGGGGATCTCCCCGGGCAGCCACCGGTACACCGACCAGGGCCACGGATACCCCTCGGCGGGCTCTCCCGCCCCCACCGCCTCGGGGACGGACACGGGCAGCAGGGGCGCCAGCCGTGGCAGCCAGTGACGCTCGGCCACCACGTCCGCGGCCCCGCCCTCCGTGAGCGGCAGCCGTACGACCATCTGCTCGCCCAGCCGGTACATGGCGTTGACCGTCCCGCCGGACGGATACCGCCGCACCGGCAGGCCGGACCACCGGGGGAACCGGCCTGCGACCAGCCGCCGTACGAGAGCGTCGTCGACGGGGCGCACACCGGGACGCGCCTGACCTGAACTCATGGACGCCATCCGATCGCCGGGCGCCGACGCGCGTCAAACGTTTTCCCGCCCCGGCGGCCCGGAAGGCGCTCAGACGCCGAACTCCGCGGGAGACAGTCCCAGCGCGGTACACGCCTCACGCACCGCGTGCTGTTCGGCCGGCTCGAAGACCCCGTCCGCGCCGGCGACGACCATGCCGGTCTGGACCACCGCTCGGGCCTCCGCGGGCTTCTTGGCGGCCTTGGCGATCACCTGCAGCGCCTCGGCCCTGCCCGCCTCGAAATCGCCCAGGAGCCGGTCCACGTGCTGGTTGAACCGCTGCCGGAGCTGGTCCGCCGGGAAGTTCTGCAGGACCTCGTTGGAGACGATGAGCTCCTCCACGCGCTGCCGCTCCGCCGGTTCGACCCGCCCGTCGGCCGCCGCCACCAGCGCGCACATGGCCATGCTCGCGTCCCGGTAGGCACCGCTCTTGAGCTCCGTCTTCACCGACGCGAGCTGGGACTTGAACAGCCCGATCAGCTGGGCCTTGGAGCCACCGGAGGACGACGGGCCCGGCCGGCCGAACGCCTGCTGCCCCTGCCCGTGCCCGCCCGTTCCCCGCGCGCCCTGGGACTGCTGGAGCGTCTTGGCCTGGTCCTTGATCCGGTCCCACATCGCCACTCGTGCCACCTCGGCTTCTGTCGCTGCGTATCCGTCATGGGCCGCGAACGCGTCACGTCACGGCCCGTCAGGTTGAACGCTCCCGGGCCGGGAGCGGTTCCCGAATCGTAAAGGAGAAGCAAAACCACCTGGGGAGCCGCGCCCGGACGGACCCCGGACGGGCCTCGCGGGCTGCCGTAGTAGGCTCCGCAGCCACGGGTGCCGGAAGGGGGCGGCGGGCATCGACACCTACGGTGACGTGGTGGAACCACGGCCGGTGATCTGCGGGGGAGCGTGACGCGTGGCTCGGTCGAAGACGCCCGGGACCGTCCGCGCCACGACGGGCCGCCGTCAGGCAGGGGGCACCGGACGGGGCGAAGCGGTGCCCGGTGCCGTCCCTCGGCGAAGGGCGTGGTCGCGGGAGGCCGGCTGGTTCGTCGCCATCGGCGTCGCGTCGACCGTCGGCCAGGCGCTGGTCTACTGGCTGCTGCGCGCCTGGTGGCCTCCGGCCGTCGCCAACCTCGTCTCCCTGCTCGTCCTCACCGTGCTCAACACCGAGGCCAACCGGCGCCTGACGTTCCGGCACGCCCCCGTGCGGCCCGCCCGGGCCCATCTGGGCGCCGGTGGCCTCTTCCTGCTCGGCTACCTGGTGACGTCCGGTGCCGTGCTGTGGCTCAGACACGCGGACCCGGGCGCGTCACCGGCCGCCGAGACCGTCGTCCTGACCGGCACGTCGGTCGTGGTCACCGTGGTGCGCTTCGCCGTCCTGAGGCTGGCCGTCTTCCGCGGCCCCCGGGGCCGCCGGCCCTGACGCGCCTCGCCCGCCGGGTGCCGGACCGCTCTCGTGGCCGATGCCGCCATCGCGACCCCGGCATGCGTCCTCCAGGCGACTGCGCTAGAGTCTTCCCAGGTCGTCCAGCCACCACACGGCGGATGTCCGCGCGTTGGTCGTCTAAGGCAAGACGTCCCGCTTCCTGCGGGAAAATGCAGGTGCAAGGCCTGCCCGGCGCTCCGTGTCGAACCCCCGTCCCCGGCTTCCCGGGGGCGGGGGTTTCGTGTGCGCCCGCTCAGAGGGCGATCCCGGCGGCGACCGGCAGGTGGTCGCTTCCGGTGGCGGGCAGGGCGCTGATGCGGCGGACCGTCATCGAACGGGCCATGACCTGGTCGATCCTGGCCAGCGGGAAGGCGGCCGGGAAACTGAAGGCGAGTCCTCGTTCCGCGGTGTTCAGACGGGCGGTCAGCGGCTTCAGCCCGCGGTCGTCGACCGTGCTGTTGAGGTCGCCCAGCACCAGCACCTTCTCCCGTCGCTCGGCGCCGACGGCCTCGCCGAGCAGGCGGGCGCTCTCGTCGCGCCACGACGACGCGAGTCCGCTCGCCCGGACGCGCACCGACGGCAAGTGGGCGACGTACGCGGCGATTTCACCGTACGGCGTGCGGACCACCGCCCGCAGCCCACGATCCCAGGCCCCCGTGATCCCGCGCGGTCTGATGTCCACCGGCCCGGCCTCGGTCAGCGGATACCTCGACCAGAGCCCGACGGTGCCCTGGACCGCGCGGTACGGATACCGGCGGGCGAGGGCCCTCTCGTACACCGGCAGCGCCCGGGGCACCAACTCCTCCAGCGCGATGAGATCGGGTCCGGCGCCGGCCAGGGCGCGGGCCGTTCCGGCGGGGTCGGGGTTCTCGTCGCTGACGTTGTGCTGCACCACGACCAGGTCGTCACCGCCACTCTGCGCAGCGGGCAGCAGCAGCCCGCCGAAGTGATGCGTCCAGGCGGCGACCGGCAGCAGCACGGCCACCAGCGCGACGGCCGAGCGGCGCAGCAGTGCCAGGCCGAGCAGTGCCACGACCACCAGGCCGAGCCACGGCAGGAACGTCTCCAGCAGACTGCCCGCCCGCCCGACGGAGTTGGGCACCGCCCCCGGGAAGGCCAGCAGCCCCGCGGTCGGTACCGCCGACGCGGCCACCACCCGGCCCCCCGTCCAGGCCGATGTGCCCGTGGCGGCGAAGAACGGGCGGCGGCCGGTCGCGGGAATCACGGCTTGCGGGCGAGACCGCCGTGCTCACCGATGGGCCCGGTGGCGGGGGAGAGGCCGTCCGGGCGCCAGAGGGTGACCGGCACGACTCCGGGCTCCACGAGCTCCAGGCCGTCGAAGAACGCGGTGATCTCCTCCACGGTGCGCAGCACGTACGGCGCGGCGCCGCTCTTGTTGTAGGCGTCCTGCGCCTGTTCGAAGTCCGGGTCGACGCCCCGCGAACCGTCGTTGACGGACAGGTAGCTGCCCGGGGGCAGGGCGTCCATCAGCCGGGTGACGACGGAGCGCGCCACGTCGTGGTCGGGGATGTGGCCCAGGATGTTGCTCAGGACGAGCGCGACGGGACGGTCGAGGTCGAGCGTGCCGGCCGCCGCCGCCACGATGCGGTCCGGATCGAGCACGTCCGAGTCGATGTAGGCCGTCGCCCCCTCGGGTGTGGAGGTGAGCAGGGCGCGGGCGTGCGCCAGGACCATCGGGTCGTTGTCGACGTAGACGATCCGGGACTCCGGGGCGATCCGCTGGGCGACCTCGTGGGTGTTGTCCGCGGTGGGCAGACCCGTCCCGACGTCCAGGAACTGGCGGATGCCGGCCTCGGCGACCAGATGGGTGATGTTGCGGCGCAGGAAGGCACGGCTGCTGCGGGCGATGGTGACGATGCCGGGGAAGACGGCCGTGTAGGCGTCACCGGCCTGTTCGTCGACGGGGTAGTTGTCCTTGCCGCCCAGCCAGTAGTTCCAGATCCGGGCCGAATGCGGCACCGAGGTGTCGATCTTCTGGTGCGCGGGTCCGGGCGTCGTCACGGGGTCGCTCATGGGGAAGGTCCGTCTCTCGGCCGGGGCGTGAAGTGTTCCGTCACAACCTACGTCTCGACGCTCCCCGTTCGTACAGGGATTCACATGGTGCGGTGGAGCGTGCGCCGCGGGACCGGTCGAGAGGTGGCGTACGGACGTTCACCGTACGGTCTCCGTGCATGACTGTTGGCGCCGTGTGCTCGCCCGGCCGGTCGAACGGAGGGCTCGCACGGTCGTTGCCTCGTCGCCCCGGCCGACCGCGACCAGGCCCTGCGGGCGGTGACCGATCTCGTGCCCGCCCTGTCCGAGGGCAGCCCCCGTGACCTCGTCCTCACCCAGGAGCTCTACACCCTCGCGGCGCGCCGGCCCGCCTACCGCGAACTCGCCCATGAATGGATGCGGAGCAGCCGCGCACACCTGGAGGAGCACTTCGCCCCGGACACCGCCCGCCAGCTCGACGCCCTCATCGAGGGCCTGTCGCTCCATCGCGCCCTGGCCCGGGAGCCGCACGGCCGGGCCCTGACCCTCGAAGCCGTCACCCGCATCACCACCGCCCCCGGCCGGCGGGTCGGCGGCGACCGGCCCGGACCGGAAAGGCCGGGTGGGGCAACGGGGCGACCCGTGACCGGACGGGAAGGTATGGGAAGTGGGCGTTTTATGGTGTTCCGATGCGAATCGTTCCCAGGTGGGCCTTGTTCACGTCGGGGTGCGCGCCGCTCCTGCTGATCGGAGGGTGGGCGATCGCGGCGTCGCTGATGCCCGCCTACGACCCCTCGACCCAGACGATCAGTGTCCTGGGGTCCTCCGGTGCCTCGGGGTTCTGGGTGATGAACGGGGCGTTCCTCGCGCTGGGGCTCTGCCACCTGCTGACCGCGTGGGGTCTGCGGGCGGCCGCGGCCGCCGGCCGGGTGGCGCTCGGCGGGGGAGGGCTGGCGGCGTTCGCGGTGGTGCTGCTGCCGGCGCCGAGCAGCGGGGGATCCCTGCGCCACGGCGCGGTGGCGGTCGTCGGATTCGCACTGCTGGCGCTGTGGCCGGTCCTGGCCGTCGACGGCGACGAGGGCACCCCGTGGGCACTGCGGCCCGCGCCGTCGATCGCGGCGACCGCCCTGATGGCCGTCGGCGGCGCATGGTTCCTGTTCGAGATGACCCGGCACGGCGCGGCCGGGGTCGCGGAACGGGTGGTGACGTTCGCACAGTCCCTGTGGCCCTTCGTGGTGGTCACGTCCTGCCTGTCGCACTCCAGGGGACGCGAAGGGAACGCGCGGAACCGGTAGGGCGGCCCCGGCGTACCGGTGCCGGGGCCGCCCGCCGCTCAGGGACCGGCGGACGCCGGTTTGTCGCCGTCGCTCTCTCCCGCCGGCCGGAACTCCACGGCGACGACGCCGTCGACGCGTCGGCACAGTTCCTCCAGGACGGAGACGGACACATGCCCGGGGAGGCGGCCGCTCAGGACGACGTGTCCGTGCGCCACGTCCACCTGCACGGAGGACGGCGGCAGGCCGAGGGTCCGCACCAGGGCCTCCTCGAGGATCTCGGTCCGGATCGCCCGGTCATTGCGCAGGAAGACCCGCAGCAGGTCACTCCTGCTGACCACCCCGATCAGCCGCCCGTCCTCGTCGACCACCAGCAGCCGCTTGATGCCGTGCCGCGCCATCGCGCGGGCGGCCTCTACGACGCTCCAGTCCTCGCGCGCGCAGACGGCGGGCGATGTCATCAGCCCCGCCGCGTCGGTGGCGGAGGCCTTGGCCCCGGCAGGAGCGCTCTCCGCTCCGCGTCCGGCGCTCCCGTCCGGCTCCCCGCCCCACATCTTCTCCAGGAGGTCCGCCTCCGACACCACCCCCACGGGCCGGTCCGCCGCGTCCACGACGGGCACCGCGGTGATGTCGTAGTCCTGCAGCAGGTGGGCGATCTCCTTGAACGGCGTTCCCCGCTGCACACGGACCACGGCGTCGCTCATCACGTCGCCCACCCTCTGGTGCTTCATCGCAGGACTTCCTCTCCGCTGCCGGCACACGTCGACCGGCATCCGACCTTCTCACCACCCGAAACGTCCCGCGAGCCGCGTGCGTGCCCCTGTCCGCCGACAGCGCACACGGGCGGCGGCCGGGTCGGTCAGTTTTCGAGAAGCGCCGGTGACCCGGCCGCCCCTACCGTCGACGACATGAACGCCATCGACTCCGTCGCCCTGGAAGTGGCCGACACCACGGCCGCCGCCCGCTTCTACGACGCCGCCTTCGGACTGGACCCGACACAGGTGCGGCTGCGCGGCTGTGACGCTCCCACGACCGGCTTCCGTGGTTTCACCCTGTCGCTCGTGGTGTCCCAGCCGGGCAACGTCGACGCGCTCCTCACCGCCGCACACGACGCCGGCGCCACCGTCCTCAAGCCCGCCGCGAAGTCGCTGTGGGGCTACGGCGGCGTCGTCCAGGCCCCCGACGGCACCGTCTGGCAGCTCGCGACCTCGGTGAAGAAGGACACCGGGCCGGTCACCCGGGACATCGACGAACTCGTGCTCCTGCTGGGCGTCGAGGACGTGAAGGACTCCAAGCGGTTCTACGTCGAGCAGGGCTTCACCGTGGGCAAGAGCTTCGGCGGCAAGTACGTCGAGTTCGTCGCCGGGGAGGGCGCCGTCAAGCTGTCCCTGTACAAGCGCCGCGCGCTGGCCAAGGTCGCGGGCGTCCCCGCCGGCGGCACGGGATCGCACCGGCTCGTGCTCTCCTCGGCCGCCGGCCCGTTCACCGACCCGGACGGATTCGTCTGTGAAGCCACCGCCCCGCCGACCGTCACCGACCCGGGGACCGCGCACGCCACCGGGGTGCGCTGACCGGGCGAGCCCGGGCGCCGCCGTCGTCCGGCCCGCGCGCGTCGCGGCCGGTCAGGGCGGGGGCAGCGTCACTTCGCACCACACCGTCTTGCCGTTGCCCCGCGACTCGACCCCCCAGGCGGTGGCCAGTTCCTCGATCAGCACCAGTCCGCGGCCGGACGTCGAACGTTCGGTCGCGGCCCGGCGCCGCGGCGAGACCGGTGACGTGTCGGTGACGGCCAGCCGCACGGTGGGGCCCCGGTCCGGTACCGGCGAGACGGTGAGGGTCGCGTCGCCCCGGGCGTGCAGCAGGGCGTTGGTGGCCAGTTCGCAGGCGAGCAGCTCCGCCGTCTCCGAGAGCGGGCCCAGCGACCAGTCGGCCAGCGCCTTCCGCAGGGCCAGCCGGGCCGTGTGCAGCGAGTCGGGGTCGACGGACCTGATGGCGACCTCCAGCCGCTCGGTGACCTCGGACGCGCGGCGGTTGCGCCGGATGACCAGCAGCGCCACGTCGTCCTCCTCCCCCGTGTGGGCGCTCATGGAGTCCAGAACGTGGTCGGCGAGGCCCTCCGGCTCCATGGGTCCGGTGGCGAGAGCGCCGAGCAGTCTGCCCCGGCCCTCGTCGATGTCGGCGGCGCGCGACTCGACGAGCCCGTCCGTGCACAGCAGGAGCGTGGAACCGGCGCCCAGTACCATCTCGAAGGCCGGGTGGCCGGGCCGCGACCCCGGCGACGACATGCCGAGCGGCAGGCCCCCGGGGGTGTCCAGCCACGTGCAGGTGCCGTCCGGACCCCTCAGTACGGGACCCAGGTGACCGGCACGGACGATCACGGTGTGTCCGGTGCGCGGGTCGATCTGCACGAGCAGGCAGGTGGCGAAACGGTCGGTGTCCAGCTCGGTGAGGAAGGCGGAGGACCGCGCGACGACCGTCGTCGGAGGGTGGCCCTCGGCCGCATAGGCCCGCAGGGCGATGCGCAGCTGGCCCATCACCGCGGCGGCCGTCACGTCGTGGCCCTGCACGTCGCCGACGACGGCGACGACCCGGCCGTCGGGGAGGGTGAGCGCGTCGTACCAGTCGCCGCCGATCCCGCCGCGGGCGCTCGCCGGACGGTAACGGGTGGCGGTGACCAGCCCGGGGGTCGGCGGCATGTGGCCCGGAAGCATCGCGGTCTGCAGCCCGGCCGCCAGCTCGTGCTCCCTGTCGTACAGCAGGGCCCGCTGCAGCGACTGGGCGACCACCTTGCCCAGGGCGTTCAGGACCGTCCGCTCGTCCTGCGTGAACACCCTCTTGCCGTCGAAGGTGAGACCGAGGGCGCCGATCGGGGTGCCGTGTGCGATCAGCGGCTGGTACACGGCGGCCGTCGCCCTGGAGAACATCTTCAGGTACGGCAGCAGCGGCGGGTAGCGTTCGGCCAGCTCGTCGCGGCCTTCGACGAAGACGGGCTCGCGGGTGCGCACCGCCTCGGTGAGCGGCAGCGGCCGGTCGAGCCGGGACAGGTGGAAGTCCCGGACGAGCTGCCGGCTCAGGCCGTTCGAGCCGATCAGCTCCATCCGGCCGCTGTCGACCAGCCCCAGGACGATGCTGGAGGCGCCCAGCCGTTCCAGCAGCCGGGCCGAGGTGAGAGCGTCCGCGACGTCGTCCACCGTGACCGTGGGCATGAGCGCGTCACTGATGTGGGCGACGATGTCGGCCTGCCGGCGCCGGTCCTGCCTGGCCTGCCGCAGCTGTTCGGTCTGGTCGATGGCCCGCAGCTCGTGGCTGGCGTCCCGGACGATGCCGATGACCTGGAGGGGACGTCCCTGGGCGTCGCACACGACGTGCCCCTGGGTGTGCGTCCAGCGCAGCCAGCCACCGGGATGCCGGACGCGGAAGTACAGACTGAATCCGGACCGCTCCTCGAGGGCCCGGTCCACGCGCGCCCGCACCGCGGGCAGCTCCGCCGGGAGCATGCGTGCGCCGAGCGTGCCCAGCCGGCCGTCGAACTCGTCCGGACGGAAGCCCATCACGGCCAGGGCGGCATCGTCGTAGTGCATCACCCCGCTGGGCACGTCCCAGGTGAAACTGCCCATGCCGTTGACGGCGAGAGCCACATGTGCGGCGACCCGTCGGCCGCCTGACGCGGAGGGGGCGCCGCGTCGGCCCCCGGAGTGCTCCATCGCTGCCTCCCGGCAGGTCGCGTCACATCGGTGCGCCCCGTCCCGAGGCGGCCGGACGCCACCGAGCCGGCATGTCCTGCTCCCATTCTGCGCGCGTGCGGTCCGCGGCGCGCGTCCGCCGTGGCGGGACGAGGTCCGGAGAACCGCGGCCCCCGGCGGCCGTTCGCCCGCGTCGAGGCGCCGGGCGCCGCCGTGTCCGCTCCCGACGCGGTGGGAGTGGCGGCACCGGCCGCGTCGTACCGGGGAGCGGCGCACCCGCCGCCGAGGGCGGCGAGCGCGGCGGTCCCCCTCACCGGACAATCCTCAGCGGTGCGGCGGTCTCCGTGGAGCCGTGCCGGTCGGCGTGCTGGAGCGGGGGCGCCCCGACGCCGCCCGGCAGGTACGGGGTGGCGCCACCGAAACGGTTCGCCACCGTCCCGCTCGATGCCCGTCTCGGCCCCCGCCCAGGGACCGGCGTCGTCGCTCGGGCCGGAGGCGGCGTACACGACGGGGGACACCGGGGCCGCCCGACCGGACGACCCGCCCATCATCCGGCGCGACGGCCGGAGGGCCGACCGCATCGTGAGAACGGGGGACATGAGGGAATGTCAGGAGGAAGAGCCTCGTTGGCACCTGTCATGCCCGACTCTTCCACGCGGCCCTCGGCATCCCGCATGCCACTCGCCGTCTACATCCTCGGCCTGTCCGTATTCGCACTCGGTACCAGTGAGTTCATGCTCTCCGGGTTGCTGCCGCCCATCGCCGACGACATGGACGTGTCCATCCCCAGGGCCGGACTGCTGATATCGGCGTTCGCGATCGGCATGGTGCTCGGCGCCCCCCTGCTCGCGGTCGCGACGCTGCGGCTGCCGCGGAAGACCACCCTGGTCGCGCTGATCTCGGTCTTCGGACTCGGCCAGGTCGCGGGTGCACTGGCACCGACGTACGAGATCCTGTTCGTCTCACGCGTCGTCAGCGCCCTGGCGTGTGCGGGGTTCTGGGCGGTGGGCGCGGCCGTCGCCATCGCGATGGTGCCGCAGACGGCGCGGGCCCGCGCGATGGCCGTGATGATCGGCGGGCTGTCGATCGCGAACGTCCTCGGCGTCCCGGCGGGCGCGTTCCTCGGCGAGCACCTGGGATGGCGGTCCGCGTTCTGGGCCGTGGGCGCGGCGTCCGCGATCGCCCTCGTCGGTGTGGCGACGAAGATCCCCCGCATCCCGCTGCCCGAGCAGCGGCCGAGGCTCAAGGGCGAGCTGGCGATCTACCGCGACCGTCAGGTGTGGCTCTCCATCGTGGTGACCGCGCTCGCGGCGGGCGGCGTGTTCTGCGCCTTCTCCTACCTCGCGCCGTTGCTCACCGATGTGGCCGGCCTGGCGGACGGCTGGGTGCCGACCGTGCTGGCCCTGTTCGGCATCGGCGCGCTGGTCGGCACGACGATCGGCGGACGCGTCGCCGACGCCCACCTGTTCGGCGTGCTGCTCTCCGGCATCACCGCCTCGACCGTGCTGCTGGCCGCGCTGGCGCTGTTCGCCTCCAGCCCCGCCGTCGTCATCGTCCTGTCGTTCCTGCTGGGCGTATCCGCCTTCTACACCGCCCCGGCGCTCAACGCCCGCCTGTTCAACGTGGCGGGCGCCGCGCCCACGCTCGCGGGCGCGACGACGACCGCCGCGTTCAACCTCGGCAACACCGGTGGCCCCTGGCTCGGCGGCGCGGTGATCGACGCGGACCTCGGCTTCGCCTCCACGGCCTGGGCCGGTGCGGCGATGACGGCGGTCGCGATCGTCCTCGTCGCCGTCTCGCTGCGCCTGCACAGCCGTTCCCGCATCGTGATGGGAGGCCTCGCCACGGAACCCGTGGGCACGGACCACGCCCAGCGGGTGTGACGGCCGGACGGTTCCCTACGCGGCGCGGCGTGGGGCACGGCCGCACCACGGACGGAACCGCCCGCGCAGCCGGGTGAAGACTCGGGTCAGCCCGTGCCGTCCGGCCGTACGGGGAGCGACGACGGGTCCGCGAACGGCGTGAAGTGGGCGGGCGGGTGATCGATGGGGGGCAGGTCGGCGCGCCAGGAGGTGAGGATCTGGGCACTGCACTCGAACAGTCCTTGCGGCAGTCCGTCCAGCGGCCACCAGCGCCAGTCGCCCACACGCTCGCCCTGCTGGTCGCGGGGAACGCCCCGCCAGGCCGTGACGACGGCCCCGACGGTGACGCGCACCACGTCGCCGACGTGGTCGACGAGCGTGCCCAGCAGTGTCACGTCCTCGGGCCGGGCGAGCAGCCCGGTCTCCTCGGCCAGCTCACGCACGACCGTGTCCTGCAGGGCCTCCCCGGGTTCGACGGTGCCACCGGGCAACTCCCAGGTGCCGTACCGGTGCCGGCCCAGCAGAAGTCCGCGCGGTCCGAGCACGACGGCGCCCACGCCGATCGCGGCGTGGGGAACGGGCGGCCGGTCGGTCCTGGGCCGGCTGGACACGGCGGAGACGCGGGCAGCGCGTCGGCGCCGGGCCCGGATCAGCTGGAGGACCCCGGGGTCGTCCCCGTCCGGCGCGCTGAGGAGCTCGCACCCCTCCACCTCGAAGCCGTGATCGTTCAGCAGTTCCTCCCACAGCCGGGGCGTGAGTACCCACATCAGGGTGGGAATCGGCGCCTCCTGCCGCAGCCGGATCACCTCGTGGCGTGGTGCCACCTCCTCGCCGGGGCCCCGCCCGTCGGAGTCGGTGTGCAGCGCCGAGAAGACGAGGGGAGCGCCGTCGACCAGTCCGTCCCGCAGCGCCGGCAGCAGGTGACGGGGGTCGATGCAGGCGAACGTACGGAGCCCGTACGCCGCGTCGTACGGCCGTACCCGCCGCAGGTGTTCGACGACGTCCGCGCACAGGAAACGGACTCCGGGCTCGGAGCCGTGGTCGTTCAGTGCGCGCCGGTGCTGGGTGGGGGACAGGTCGACGCCGTCCACGAGGGCGCCGTACGCGCGGGCCAGGTGGACGGCATGGTGGCCCGGCCCCGATCCCACGTCGAGGACCCGCTTGCCCCGGAGGTCGCCGAGGACCTCGGCCCCCGGCCCCACACCGGGCCAGAACCCCCAGTCGATGCGGTCGGGCACGGGAGGCGACCAGCCGTGGTCCAGCTGCCGTTGACCGTAGACGGTCCAGCACTGTTCGTAGTCGGTCTCCGGCATCACGGGCGGCTCCTTCTTCCGGTGGTGGACACGGTCCGGCGGGCCCGGTGGTCTGTGCCGCGGAGGCTGAGCGGGGCCGTCGTCGGGTGCGAACTGCTGTGGGCGAGGCCGGCGGCTGTGCGGGCGTGAGCCGGTCAGCCGGTCGTGGCGGCGAAGGGGCCGCCGTCCGCGAACACGAGCCGCGTGAAGTTCTCACCGATGCGGCGGTGCCCGGCGGGATCGGGGTGGACCTCGTCCGGCAGCGGGAACTCCGCGTAGTCCTTCTCCCCGTACAGCTCACGGCCGTCGAGGTAGTGCAGGTGCGCGTCGTCGGCGGCCCGCTGTTCGACGATACGGGCGAGGGCGTCGCGGACGACGTTGAGCGTCAGGCGCCCGGCGGCGCGTTCGGCGGGATCGCCCGTGGCCTTGAACCGCACCGTGCCGCCGTCGAAGTCGGGTGCGAGAGGCCCGGGGGTGTCCTCCTGGACCGGACACAGAATGGGCGACACGACCAGCAGCGGCGTGGTCGGATGGCCCTCGCGGACGGTGTCGAGGAAGCCGTGCACCGCGGGGACGAAGGCGCGCAGGCGCATCACGTCGGCGTTGACGATGTTGATCCCGACCTTGACGCTGATCAGGTCCGCGGGGGTGTCCCGCATGGCACGGGCGGTGAACGGGTCCAGCAGCGCGCTGCCGCCGAACCCCAGGTTGACCAGCTCCACCGAGCCCCGGCGGGCGGCCAGGGCCGGCCAGATGGCGGTGGGGTGGGCGGCGTTCGAGCCGTGGCTGATGGAACTGCCGTGGTGCAGCCACACCCGGCGCCCGCTGTCCGGTACCGCCTCGACCGGGGCGTCGGTGCGCAGCGTGATCAGCTCGGTGATCTCCGTGTGCGGAAGCCAGATCTCGACGTCCTTGTCACGGGCCGGCAGACCGGTGAACCGGGCGGTGCCGGGCGGGCCTTCGCTCAGCTCGGCGGTCTGGGTGACCAGGTCGACGACCGTGCGGACGTTGCCGCCGGTCACGGTGGCCTGGGCGGCGAGACGGCCGTCGACCAGCAGGTCGTACACGCCGTCGGCCGGGGCCGGGAGACCTCGGTAGACCCGCTTGGTGGGCAGCGTGACCAGTTCGACGGTGGTGGCCCGGGTGCGGAAGACCAGCCGCACGCCGGAGGGCTGGGCCTCGGCCACGGCCAGTTGGTCGTCGGGGATCTGCCGGCGGGCCCGAGCGGGCAGACGGTGCGGCAGCAGGCCGTGCGCGGTCGGTTCGACGTCGAGGACCCCCCGCAGGAGGTCCGCGGTCACGGGTGTGGTGACCCAGTGGTCTTCGGTGTCCATCGCCTCAGCCTGTCGATCGGGTTTGCGTGTGGTCCGGTGTGCCGGTGTGCGACCGGCGGGGCGCGTTCGGCCGTGCGGCCCCGCGCCGGTCAGGGAGCGGACCGGTTCCGCAGCATCGCGTCGAGGGAGTCCACGACCCATTCCCAGGACTCCTGCGAGTCGACGGCCGTGTGGCTGAAGCCTCCGGCCGTCTCCAGGCTGACGTAGCCGTGGAAGACGCTGCCCAGCATCCGGACGGCGTGCGTCTGGTCCGGCTCGCCCAGGTCGTAACCGCGCAGGATGGCTCGGGTCATCTGCGCGTGCCGGACGCCGGCGCTGGCGGCCGCCGTCTCGGGGTCGAGCCTGAGCCGCGCGGCGGCATAGCGGCCGGGGTGCTCCCGGGCGTAGTCGCGGTAGGCGTTCGCGAAGGCGGCCAGGGCGTCCTTGCCGGCCCGCCCGGCCAGTGCGGCGGCGACCCGGTCGGCGAGTTCCTCCAGCGCGTACAGGGCGATCCTCGTCTTGAGTTCCTGGGAGCTCTTCAGGTGCGAGTACAGGCTCGCGACCTTGACGTCGAAACGCCGGGCGAGCGCCGAGACGGTCACCTGGTCGAAGCCGACCTCGTCGGCCAGCTCCGCGCCCGCCCGGGTCAGGCGCTCCGTGGTCAGTCCCGCTCGCACCATGGTCTGTCTCTCCTTCGCCGATAGCCATCATGCATCTGCCTAATGCCTAATGCCTATAGGCAAATGCCTTGAGGTATCAGAAGTGCCCTTCGGGGTGCACGGGGGTTCGGTCGACGAGGCACGCGAAACCACTGGCTCTTGGATAGCGCCACTGCCTATTGTGGATAGTGTCACTCCCCAATTCTGGAGGCGAGAGCACGGTGCCCACCCTGCCCTGGACCGTCCCGAACCCGCCCCCGCCGCACGGCACGGCGTTCGTCATGGCGTCCCGCTTCGAAGTGCGGTCCCTCAAGGACGTCCCCCGGTTCTTCCTGCGCTCCCTGGCGGCCTGGCGCCAGGTCCGCACCGCCCCCGGCGCCTACGGGGCCTCCCTGGTCGCCCGGCCGTTCGAGCGGGTCTTCTGCACCCTGTCCGCCTGGGAGGACCGCGACGCCCTCTACGCCTACGCGAGGACGGAGCCGCACCGCGGCATCATGGCCTCCGCGCGCTCGACCATGCGCGACTCCACCTTCACCTTCTGGGAGGCCGACACCGGCCGGCTCCCCATCTCCTGGGACGACGCCATGCGGCGCCTGGCCGAGCAGGCACGCGGCGACGCGGCGGGCGACACCTCCGCCGCGTGACCGGCGCCGGCGATGATTTCGGCGCGGGCGGCCGGTCGTCATGGGAAAGAGGAAAGGAGATCCGCCATGCCGACACAGGATCCCCCCGAGCCCACGACCGGCCTCGACGCCCGATACAGCTCCGCGCTCCGTCCCCGCCCGGGTGCCGCCGACGTCACCGCCACCGAGTGGGCCGAGGCCCAGCGGCACCTGGAGACCGCCGAGATCTTCTGGGTGTCCACGGTGCGGCCCGACGGACGGCTGCACGTCACTCCCGTGATCGCCGCCTGGCACCGCGGAGTGCTGTACTTCTCCACCGGCGCGGGCGAGCAGAAGGCGAGGAACCTCGCTCATGACGCGCACTGCGCGCTGACCACCGGAGGGAACTCGCTCACCCGGGGACTCGACCTCGTCGTCGAGGGCCGGGCGGAACCGGTCACCGACCCGGCGGTCACCGAAGAGGTGATCGCGGCGTACGAGGCGAAGTACGGGCGGCACATCACCTCGCCCGAGGGCACCTTCCACGGGATCGGGGACGCGTTCCGCAAGGGCGACGTGACGGTGTTCGCGGTGACCCCGGCCACGGCGTACGGCTTCGGCCGGAACGACGGGGTGTACAGCCACACCCGGTGGGTGTTCTGAGGTCCGCCCGCATGGTGCAGGGTGGACCCCATGCTCGCCGATGACCACGAGACGCGGACGGCCCGGAGCCTGCGCCACACCGAACGACTGGTACGCCTCTGCCCACCCCCCGGCGAGGGCCGGACCGTGAACTGGTCCGCCGTGGAGCGGGAACTGTGCCTCACCCTGCCTGCCGACTACAAACGGCTCGTCGAGACCTACGGAGGCGGCCTCTTCGCGGGCGTCCTCCGGCTGCTCGAACCGGGCTGCCCGGACGCCATGTACGACCTGGTCGCCCAGCGGACGGAGCGCGAGGAGATCCTCACCGGCCTCTGGGAGGCGGGCGAGGAGAAGCCGTCGGAACTGCGCGAGGACGACGTCGAGCTGGTGCCCTGGGGGTTCGAGGAAGACGGGGGCCACTTCCTGTACTGGCTGGTCCGGCCCGGTGTCGAGCCGGAGGAGTGGACCGTGATCCTCAACGAGGGCCGCGGTCCGCTCTGGGAGAGCCATCCGATCTCGTGCAGCCAGTTCCTTCTCGAGGTGGTCTCCGGCACGACGACGTCCTTCTACTTCACCGACCTCGACGAGGTCGTCGACCCGGAGGACAGGAACGGGTTCGTCCCCAACGCGCGGATCCTCGGACGGTAGGGGCACGGGGCGGGAGGGCGCGCCCGTCCCACGTCACCGCCCAGGAGCGTTCCGGGCGCCGTGGACGCGGCGGTAGCTCCAGAGGAGAAGGGCGAAGAGGACGAGGCCCGAGACGATCAGGCTCGCCCCCGTGCCCCATCCGGCGAACGGGACCTGGGGGACCAGGCCCCACACCACGCCCGCGCCGATCAGGCACAGCCCCGCCAGGACCGAGCCGGCGATGCGCCACGGCGAGGAGACGCTCTCCTCGACCGCCCGCATCGCCTGCTTGCGGACGGGAGCGACGAACCGGTCCAGCGCCGGTACGGCGCGGGCCAGCAGCACCACTCCGGCGAACACGAGCAGCAGCCCCGGCCCGGGCAGCACCAGCAGAGCCGCACCAACCACCACCAGCGCCGCGCCGAGAACACCCAGCACCACTCGCCGGACCGATTCGACGCTTCGCGCCATGTCGCCCCACTCTCCCGCGTTCAGACGGACGGACCACCAGGACACGTGTCCGTGTGCGGTGATGCCACCGCGCCTCTGTTCCCGGTACGGCGGCAAACCATGCCCTCCGGCAGCGACGGCGTACTGCCCGCCGGTGACGGGACCGACTGCCGGCGCCGGGGAGCCCGCAGGTGACGCGCGCCGGGAGGGGACTGCCGTTCCAGGTACTGACAGGACCCCCTTCACGTGCCCCGACCGGCCTGGCCCGCAGGGGTGAGCGCCGAAAGCGACATCCGAGGATTCCTGGCCTCCCGCCGCGCCAGGATCCCCCCGCAGCAGGCGGGACTGCCCGTCCACGGCGGCAACCGCCGCGTGCCGGGCCTGCGCCGGGAAGAAGGCGCCCTGCTCGCCGGCGTCGGCATCGACTACTACGTCCGCCGGGGGCGCGGGCACCTCGCCGACGCCTCGGAGGAGGTCCTCGACGCCGTCGCGAGCGCCCTCCACCTCGACGAGGCCGAACGCGCCCATCTGTTCGACCTGGCGCGGGCCGTCGCCAAGCGCCCCGTCCGCCGCACCCGGCGCGCCCGCGGGCCCCTGCCCGACAGCGTGCTGCGCGTCCTGGACTCCATGACCGATGCCCCCGGTCTTCATCCGCAACGGACGCCTGGACGTCCTCGCCACCAACCGGCTCGGCCGCGCCCTCTGCTCCCCGATGTTCCCCGACACAGCGACCAGGACGGCCGACATCGCCCAGTTCCAGTTCCTCGACCCCCCCGGGGACACGACTTCTTCCCCGACTGGGAGGAGTCCTCGAACGCCACCGTCTCCCTGCTGCGCACCGAGGCCGGCCGCGCCCCGCACGACAAGGGCCTCACCAGCCTGACCGGGGAGCCGGTCACCCGCAGTGAGGAGTTCCGCACCGCGTGGGCCAAGCACAATGTGCGCCCGCACCACACCGGGCGCAAATCCTTCCGTCACCCGGTCGTCGGGAGGTTCTCCCTCGACTTCGACGCCGTGGAACTGCCCGTCCAGCCGGGCCTCACTCTCACCGCCTACAGCGCCGCCCCCGGAACCCCCGACCACGACACCCTGTGGCTGCTGGCCATGTGGGCCGCCACCGAGGACACGCCCACCGCGGAACAGGAAGAGACCAGAACCTCGTCCTGACGACACCTTCCTGCCTCCTGCCTCCTGCCTCCTGCCTCCTGCCTCCTGCCTCCTGCCTCCTGTCTCCCGGCCTCCTGACGGGCCGGCAGCCGTCGCGGACGGAAAATCCGGTCGACAGACGGAGCGGCGACCGGCTGTGATGCCCCTACCGCCCGCCGGACGAGGCGGGCCGCCCACAGGAGCTGCCCTTGGACACCGCGACGGCCGCACAGGCCCGACCCGGAATCGACACGACACTGGTCAGGCGCCTGGTCGACGCCCAGTTCCCGCAGTGGGCGGGGCTCCCCCTGACCCTGCTCGAACCGGCCGGTTCCGACCACGTGATCCACCGGCTGGGCGAGGAGCTGACCGTCCGGCTGCCCCGCCACGCCGGAGCGACCGGACAGGCCGGGAAGGAGTTCCGGTGGCTGCCCCGGCTCGCCCCGCACCTCCCCCTCGCCGTCCCGTTCCCCGTGGCGGTGGGGGAGCCCGGCTTCGGCTATCCGTGGCCGTGGGCGGTGTCCCGCTGGCTGGAGGGCGAGGTGGCGACCGTGGAGGCACTGGCCGACTCCTCCGGGGCCGCCGTCGAACTGGCGCGGTTCCTGACCGCCCTTCGGCGCGTCGCGCCCGAGGACCCGCCCGCGGGGGACCTCGGCGAAGACCTCGCCGGCCGGCCGTTGGCCGACCGGGACCGCGCGACCCGGGCGGCCATCGCCCAGGTGGACGGCGTGTTCGACGCCGCGGCGATGACCGGCCTGTGGGACGCGGCACTGAACGCCCCCGGCTGGGACGGCCCACCGGTCTGGTTCCACGGAGACTTCCACACGGGCAATCTGCTGACCGTCGACGGCCGCCTCGGCGCCGTCATCGACTTCGGCGGGCTCGGCATCGGTGACCCGGCCTGTGACCTGGTGATCGCCTTCACCCTGATGACGACCGGCAGCCGAGCCGCGTTCCGCGACGCGCTCGGAGTGGACGACGCCATGTGGACGCGAGGCCGTGGCTGGGCCCTGACCACCGGTCTGAACGCCTACACCTCCTACGCCGCCGTCAGCCCTCGGGTCGCGGCGCAGACCACCCGGCAGATCACCGCCGCTCTCGCCGGCTGACCGCCGCGGATCCCGGCGGGACTCTGCCCGGCACGGGTTGTCCACCGTGCGCGTCGCGGTGATGCACAGCGCGGAACGCGCAGCGGCCCCCCGCCCGGTCCCGACGAGCCCCGGTCGCCTCCGGCACCTGCCCGTCACGCCGTGGCGGGCTGGAAGGCGATCGCGATGGCGTCGTCGCACAGGGTGGGCGCCCATCGGACGAGGTCGGTTTCGAGAAAGGTGATGAGGCCGGTGGGGGAGACCGGCTGATCGCTGGCGGCGCAGTATGCCTGGAGCCGTTCGCGCAGCGGGTAGAAGACGCCCGTACGGCTGCGTGCCTCGGTGACGCCGTCGGAGTAGGCGATCAGGATGTCGCCGGGCTCCAGCGCGAGTTCGGTGGTGTCCGGCGGACCGGGCAGCAGGTCGGCCATGCCCAGGGGCAGGCTGGGCTCGGTCTCCACGACGGACATGGTGTGGTGCCGGATGACGAGCAGAGGCTGGTGTCCGCGGTCCAGGATCCGTACGGCGCGTGCGTCCGGGGAGAACTCGAGCAGGACGGCCGTGGCGAACAGTTCGTCCGCCAGTGCCACGCCGTCCGGGGGCGGGGTGACGGGCTGCGTGTGGCTGAAGGGATCCATCGGGGGGTTGTCGCGGTCCAGTTGCAGGGCCACGTCGATCCGGTCGGCCACCTGGGACAGTGCCGGGTGGAGCTGCGCCGCCTCCTGGAAGGTGGAGATCACCGTGGCGACGGTCTGGGTAGCGCCGATACCCTTGCCCTTGACGTCCCCGACGATCACGCGGATGCCGAACGGCGTCGGACGGACGCTGTAGAGGTCCCCACCGATGAGGGCCTCGTCATCCGCGGCCCGGTAGAAGCCGGCCGCCCGTAACGGGCCGATCCGGGCGGGCAGGGGACGGAGCAGGGCCAGTTGCACGGCTTCGGCGACCGCCTGCACGTGGCGGAAACGGCTCTCGGCCCGTTGGCGCACCACGCAGAGCACGACGGACAGCAGCGTGACGGAGCCCAGCACGATCAGCGCCACGACGGTCAGCGGACCGATGTAGTCCTCGAGCTGCTCGGAGACGACCAGCAGGACACATCCGGCGACACCGGTGGCGGCGACACCGAGCGGCGGATAGGTGAAGATGGCCAGCACCACCGAGGCCGACAGCAACGGTCCGAAGAAGTACTGCGGCGGCGTCACCTCGTCGAGCGTCATGGCCAGCACGATCATCGCGGGCGGGAACCAGCGCAGCCACCGTGGCGGCCAGGGATGCTGCTCAGCCCGCCGCCTGTACTCCACAGCAGCACGCCCCGCACCCACAGCTGTCGCTCCCTTTCCGCCAAGCGTCCCGGCAGACCCGAGGGCCTGGCAAGCATCATGCCCGAGCGGACCGGTCCCGGACGGCACCAACCCACCGCTCAATGGCTGCCGGGCACGATGTCCCCCACGGCACGCCGGCCGGACGGCCGGGGCCGCCCCGGTTCCGCGGCCGCCGTGCGGCAGGGAGGCCGCACGGAGGGTCACGGCGCCCGACCGCCCGTCCAGGCAGAGGCGGAGTCGAGACGCACGGTGACCGGCCCCGGGCGGAAGAGCCCGTCGTCGCCACGGCGGGCCGCGGCCGGCTCCAGTGCGTCCCGGAGCAGCGCCTCGGCCCTGGCCGGCGCGCCACGACTCACCGTGACCGAACCGTTCCCGGACCGCGGGCGGGCGATCCGGTGCAACCGGCCCCGGCACTCCACGCGGTGCGGGCCACCGGCTCCCGCGCCGGAAGCCGCCGGCATGGGCGGTGGGACGCGCCGCGTCAGCGCCGCGGCGACGAGCGGGCGCAGCCGTGCGCCCCCGACCAGGCGTCGCAGCGGCCACGGTGATGAGCCGTCACTCCCCGCCCACCGCAGGTGTCCTCAGGCATCCTGCGGATACCAGCGCAGTTCCACGGTGTTGCCGTCGGGATCCGCCACGTAGAGCGAGACGGCGGTGCCGCGGGCCCCGAAGCGCTCGCCGGGACCGTCCACGACGGTGAACACGCCGGAGTCGACGACCTGCTGCCAGTCGAGGGGCTCGACCACCAGACAGACGTGGTCGACGTTCGAGCCGCGCGGGCCGTCGGCGGACGCCTCGACGAGATCGATGATGGTGGTGGGGCTCACCCGCACGGAGGGGAAGGGTGCCTCGCCGGCCCGCCACTCCTCGGCCCGTACGGGTTCCAGGCCCAGAGGACCGGTGTAGAAGGCGAGCGAACGCTCGATGTCGGCGACGTTCAGGACGAGGTGGTCGAAGCCGATCACGCGCATGGGTGTCTCCACAGGTGAAGGCGCCCGGGGCGCCGAGGGGACCACGAGGGGCCGACCGTTGTCGTTCGGCCCGGGGTCAAGCATGGCCGAGCAGACATCCGTCGGTCCACCGCGTGGTGGCCGTCCGGCCCGTCGGGCTTCACGGCCACGAAGCGCCCCGCTCCGCCGCCGGGCCCTGAAGCGGCGGAGCGGGCCGGGCGGCGGCGCTCACCACCGGACCGCACGGGCTGCGCCGTGCGGCCGTCACCGACGGGCCGTCACCGACGGGCCGTCACCGACGGGCCGGTACGGACGGAACGCCTCCGTGCTCGGTGTACGCGCCGCCCGCCCCGTGCCGCAGCGCGTCGGCCGGACGTCCCGGCTACGACCGGCGCCCGCCGAACTCCCAGTCGTGCACCTCGATGTCGGCGTACCGGTCCGGGGTCAGGACGGCGCGTGCCGTCTGCGGGTCCGGTGCCCGGACCAGCGCCGCCGTGCCCAGCCAGGTGGCGCCGTCGTCGGACAGCAGCGGCCCGTAGGCGATCAGCTCGTCCCCGCCGGGCGGCACCGCGAGGTCGGCGGCCTGTCCCGAGCCGAGGCCGAGCACCAGGTACCGGTCGCCGTCGGCCGGGCCGCCGGGGAAGTCCCACATGGTGCGCCCCAGCGTGTTGCGCCACCGTCGCAGCAGCACGTCCCGGTAGACACCGGCCTGGTAGTTCGGCTCGTCGAAGGCGAACGCGCGGGCGGCGGCGGGGTCGGGCAGGTCGAGGATGTGCAGGCTTCCTGAGGGCGTCTCGCCGTCTTCGGCGAAGGTCGGACCCCGGGCGATCATCTCCTTCGCGAACCGGTCCATGTAGGACCAGTGCTCTTCGGTCAACTCGTCGCGCAGCGCCGCGGAACCGGACCGGTCGCGGTGATAGCAGAGGAACTCCATACCCGATGATCTCTTCCAGGAGCCGGGCAGGTCGAGCGGGTTTCCCCGCGAGGGCTGCTCGGCGGCCGTCTCAGCGGTCGTCGTCTCCGTTCGGCAGCCCCAGGGCGACGGTGCGTGATCCGGGAGTGAAGCCGGCCAGGGAGAGTTCCCAGTCCGCGCCGGGCCAGTGGTACGTCACACGGCCCTCGGCGGGACGGTAGTGGGCCGTGTACACGGTGCCCAGCCACTCGTCGTACGCGCACTGGTACAGCGGCGGCCGCAGCATCGCGGCGACGTCGACCCCGCCGCCCGCACGGCGGCCAGCCGTCTCCGGGTCCGGCTGAAGCGCTCCTGCCCGTCCGGTACCGGCAGGTGCTGGTGGTTGGCGGCGCAGGAGTCCGGTGCCCCGGTCAGCGGGATGTCGGGTCCCACGTAGACCGTCGCCGTGCGGTCCGGATCGACGAGGGTGACGTTCTGCGGGATCGCCACGGGTATGGTGCGCAGTCTTTCCACCGCCTCGTCGACGGTCCGGCAGGTCTCCAGGAGGTAGCGCAGCACGATGGGGACGGCGAATCCGGGCCCGTGGACGAACCGGCCGCCGAAGGTGAGCGGACACCGCGAGCCCGGCGTCGTTCATGCCGTCCAGCAGGCCCCACCCCGCTTCCTGCATACCGACCACCGGGCGCAGGAAGGCGGAGGAGACGATGGTGCCCTCGCAGGCATCGGGGGCGAAGTCGTAGTTCCTGAGCAGGGAGCCCTCGCGGCCGATCTGGGTGCAGCCGGAGAAGAACGGCCGCACCGCCGCCAAGGTGAGAAACGTCCTGGCCCGGGGGAAGTCGAGCTGGCCGGCGAGCCGGTCGAGGGCCGGCACCAGCTCGGGCATGTGCGTCTCGAACAGTCGCTGGGCCCGGGCGGCACCGGCGGAGGTCCGGCCCTCCTCGGTCAGCCGGTCCTCGGCGCCGGCCATGGCCGGCCGGACGTGCCCGGCCCAGCGCCCGTCACCGCCGTCACCGATCTCGACGGCGCGGAACGTCTTCACGTAGTGGCTCATGACGCGGGAGCCAACCCTTTTCCCGGCCCACGCCGCAACGGACACGGGCGACTTCGGCGAGCCGGGAAGGCTCCTGCGCGCCCCGTGCGCCCGCCCGTGCGCGACCTGTGATCCCGGTTCATCCCATAAGGGTCAACAGGGTTGAAGTGCCAGGGTCTGTTCCCTTTTTCCCTGATGATCGGTCGCAGGTGAAGCGACGAGCAGGAGAGGGGACGGCATGCATCTGACTCCGCACGAGCAGGAGCGCTTGCTGGTCCATGTGGCGGCGGACGTCGCCCGGCGGCGCCGGGAGCGAGGACTGCCGCTGAACTACCCGGAAGCCATGGCGCTGTTGACGGCGCACGTCTACGAGGAGGCCCGGGCCGGGGCGACGGTCGACTCGGTGATGGAGTCCGGGCGCCACGTGCTGAGACGCGGTGACGTCATGGACGGCGTGCCGGAGATGATCACCAACGTCCAGGTCGAGGCCACGTTCCCGGACGGCACGAAGCTCGTGACCATCCACGATCCGTTCGACGAGCCGGCCACCCAGGTGGACGTCCATCCGGGCAAGGCCGAACTGCTGCCCGACGAGGAGAAGTTCAGCATCGCCTTCAACGAGGGCGCCACACCCGTGTCGTTGACCGTCTCCAACCCCGCCGACCGGCCGATCCAGGTGGGCTCCCACTTCCACTTCGCCGAGGCGAACGAGGAGCTCCACTTCCCCCGGGAGGCCGCCCACGGCATGCGGCTGCACATCGCGTCCGGCACCTCCGAGCGGTTCGAGCCGGATGACGAGCGGCCCGTGTGGCTGGTGCCCGTCGCCGGCGACCGGATCGTCGCCGGTCTCCAGGCAGGCAAAACGGAAAAGGAGAAGCACCTCGATGCCCGACGAGACTGAGCACCCTCCCACCCCCCTCCTGCGCTCCCGCTACGCCGATCTGTACGGACCGACGGCCGGGGACCGGATCCGGCTCGCCGACACCAACCTCGTCCTCAGGATCGAGGAGGACTGGTGCGGGGGACCGGGACGCAGCGGCGACGAGATGGTCTTCGGCGGCGGCAAGGTGATCCGCGAGTCCATGGGCCAGTCGCACATCCCGCGCGACGACCCCCGCGAACCGGTCGACACGGTGATCACCGGCGCCCTGATCCTGGACCACTGGGGCGTGGTCAAGGCCGACGTCGGACTGCGCGACGGCCGCATCCGGGCCATCGGCAAGGCGTACAACCCCGAGACCATGACGCCGCGCCCCAACGACGACCCGCGCGCGTCCGACTTCGTCGTGGGGCCCGAGACGGAGGTGATCTCCGGCAAGGGACGCATCCTGACCGCGGGCGGTGTCGACACCCACGTGCACTTCCTGTGCCCCGGCCAGATCCACGAGGCGCTCGCGTCGGGTGTCACGACGCTGATCGGCGGCGGCACGGGCCCCGCCGAAGGCAGCACGGCCACCACCGTCACGCCCGGCAAGTGGCACATCCAGCGCATGTTCGAGGCGCTCGACGCGTACCCCGTGAACATCGGACTGCTCGCCAAGGGCAGTACGGTCTCCGGGAAGGCGCTGCGCGACCAGGTCGCCGCCGGCGCCCTGGGCTTCAAGATCCACGAGGACTGGGGAGCGACCCCGGCGGTGATCGACGCGGCCCTGAGGGTGTGCGACGAGACCGGAGTCCAGGTCGCCCTGCACGCCGACTCGCTCAACGAGTCCGGATTCGTGCAGCACACCTTCGCCGCGACCAGGAGGAGCGGCAGGACCGAGAAGGGGCGCGGCACCGAGGACGCCAGGTACCGCAGCCTGCACATCTTCCACATCGAGGGCGCGGGCGGCGGCCACGCCCCCGACATGATCAGCCTCGTGAGCAAGCCGAACGTGCTGCCCGCGTCGACCAACCCGACCCGGCCCCTGACGGTCAACACCGTCAAGGAACACGTCGACATGATGATCGTCTGCCATCACCTCAATCCCGACGTCGACGCGGACATGAAGTTCGCCGACTCCCGGATCCGGCCCTCCACCATGGCCGCCGAGGACCTGCTGCACGACATGGGCGCCATCTCGATGATGTCCTCCGACGCCCAGGCCATGGGCCGCATCGGAGAGATGATCATGCGGACCTGGCAGACCGCGCACGTCATGAAGTCACGCTACGGCCACCTGCGCGAGGACGACCCGGGTGCCGACAACTTCCGGGCCCGGCGCTACATCGCCAAGTACACCATCAACCCGGCCGTCACCCACGGCATCGACCACGAGGTCGGCTCCGTCGAGAACGGAAAACTCGCCGACCTGGTCCTGTGGGAGCCGAAGTTCTTCGGCGTCAAACCCCACATGGTCATCAAGGGCGGCCAGATCGCCTACGCCCAGATCGGCGACGCCAACGCGTCCATCCCCACACCGCAGCCCTACCTGCCGCGGCCGGTATGGGGCTTCCAGGGCCGCTCCCCGGCGGCGAACTCCTTCAACTTCGTCGCCGAGGCGGCCCTCGACGGCGAACTCACCCGGACCGGAGTGCTCAAGCCGCTGCGGGCCATCCGGTCCACCCGGGACGTCACCAAGGCCGACATGGTGCACAACGACGGCCTGCCGGACATCGTCGTCGACCCGGACACCTTCGACGTCACCATCGGCGGGGCCACCACCTCCGACGTCCGCACCACGGTGGACGGACAGGAGGTCGGGCGGAACTACGCGACGGAACTGCCCATGGCCCAGCGGTACTTCCTGTTCTGACTCCCTCGGCCGGGCCGGACCTCCGCGCCCGACCCGGCCGCTCACGAAAGGTGGGCTCCTCGTCCCATGAGCCGCACCGCTCTGCTGATCCTGGCCGACGGCCGCTTCCCCGCCGGAGGGCACGCCCACTCCGGTGGCATGGAGGCCGCCGTCGCCTCCGGAGGCGTACACGACACCGCCACCCTGGAGGCGTTCTGCCGCGGACGCCTGCACACCGCGGGACTGACCGCGGCCGGTCTCGCCGCCGCGGCCGCCACCGGACACGACGTCCTGGCCCTGGACGACGCCGCCGACACCCGTACCCCCTCACCGGCACTGCGCCGTGTCGCACGCCGCCTGGGACGGCAGATGATGCGCGCCGCCCGCGCCACCTGGCCCAGCGCCGGCCTCGACCACCTCGCCCGCCACCGGCCGCAGGGAGCCCATCAGCCGGTCGTCCTCGGCGTGGCGTCCCGCGCCGCCGGACTCACCCCGCTCGACGCCGCCCACGCCGCCGTCTACGAGAGTGTCGGCGGGCCGGCGACCGCGGCGGTACGCCTGCTGAGCCTCGATCCCTTCGACGCCACGGCGGTGCTGGCGCGGCTCGCCGACGACCTCGACGCCGTCGCCCGCGCCGCGGCGGACGCGGCGCGGCGCGTCGCCGCCGAGGGCGTCAGCGCCCTGCCCGCCGCGTCGGCTCCGCTACTGGACATCACCGGCGAGCAGCACGCCGCCCGGGCCGTCCGCCTCTTCGCCTCCTGACCACTCTCCGGTCGACCTCCCGGCCGACCTTCCGACCGACCTGGAGCACCCGTGCACCTGGACCACCCCGTGACCATGCCGCACCGCCACACCCACAGCGCCGGACCGCAACGCCCGGACGGCAGCCGCCGCGCCCTGCGGATCGGCCTCGGGGGACCGGTCGGCTCGGGCAAGACCGCGACCGTCGCCGCCCTCTGCCGCGAGCTGCGGGACCGGCTGTCCCTCGCCGTGGTCACCAACGACATCTACACCCAGGAGGACGCCGCCTTCCTGCGCCGCGAGGCCGTCCTGCCGCCGGAGCGCATCAGCGCCGTGGAGACCGGAGCCTGCCCGCACACCGCCATCCGCGACGACATCTCCGCCAACCTGGAAGCGGTCGAGCAACTCGAACAGGCCCTGGGCCCGCTGGACCTGATCCTCATCGAGTCCGGCGGGGACAACCTCACCGCGACCTTCTCCCGCGGACTCGTCGACGCCCAGGTCTTCGTCATCGACGTGGCCAGCGGCGACGACATCCCGCGCAAGGGCGGACCCGGCATCACCACCGCCGACCTCCTCGTGGTCAACAAGACCGACCTGGCGCCGTACGTCGGAGCCGACCTGGACGCCATGGCGGCGGACACCCGCAGGCAGCGCAAGGACCTTCCGTTCGCCTTCACCAGCCTGACCACGGCCGACGGGATCCGGCCGGTCGCCGACTGGGTCACCGGATGCCTCGCCGCCTGGCACGCCGGAGCCACCCGGTGAAGGCCGTGACGCGGCCGCCGACCGTGGATCTCGCCAAGGACGGCGGCGGAGCGCGCCACCCCCGCTCGGCCGGGGCCCGTCCACCGCACGCGCCGGACGTCCCCGGTGCCGCTGCCCGGGCCTCCGACCCTCCCTCCGGCGTCCACGCCACCGCCCGCCTCCGGGCCACGCACAACGGCCGCACCACCACGGTCCCCCTCCTGCACAGCGACGGCCCCTTCCACCTGCGCCGCCTGCGGCCCCGCGGAGACCGGGCACGGGTGTGCGTCCTCGGTGCGATGAGCGCGCCGCTCGGCGGAGACAGACTCGCGCTCGACATCACCGCCGAGGCCCGTGCCCGCCTGGAGGTGGTCACGGCCGCGGCCACCATCGCCCTGCGCGGCCCGACCACCGACCCCGCCACCTACGACGTACGGCTCACCGTCGGCGAGGACGCGTCACTGCACTGGCTGCCCCAGCCGCTGATCAGCGCGCACGGCAGCACGCTGCACCAGACGTACCGGGTGGAACTCGCCGGCACCTCCCGGCTGCTGCTGCGCGAGGAACAGTGCCTCGGACGCACCGCCGAGCCGCCGGGCCACCTGTCCACCCGGCTGACCGTGCGGCGCGACGGCCGACCGATCCTCGACCAGCACACCGCCTACGGCGCCGGGGCACCGGCCTGGGACGGACCCGCCGTACTGGGCGGCCACCGCGCCACCGGGCAGCTCCTCCTCGTCGACCCCGAGCTGGCCGTGCCCCCGGAGCCCGTGCTCCTCGGCGACCCGGTACGGGGACACTGCGCCCTGGCGCCGCTCGCCGACGGACCGGCACTGCTCGCCACCGCCGTGGCCCCGACACCGGCACGGCTGCGTCACCTTCTCGACGCGGCCCTCGCCCGTGCCTGCGGTGCGGGGGCGCAGCCGTAGCCCAGCACGGCGCCGGGACGGCCGGTGGGGCCGCGGCCCGGCGCCGGGACACGCGGCGGAGGAAGCGGTCCCGCCGTCGGCCGTGCGGTCACGCGCCGTGAGCCGTTCCGCGGAAGGCCGTCGGTGCCGTGCCTGTCCGCTGCCGGAAGAACTCGGTGAAGTCGCTGGTGTCGGCGAAGCCGGGACACGCGGCGACGGCGCCGACGGTCAACGGGCGTGGGCCGGCTCCCGTTCGGTCTTCAGTACCACGCGTTCGCCGATGCGGCGCTTCGGCGGCATGCCGGTGACGGCCTCCGCGGCCCGGGTGGGCCTGCGACGGCTGTAGCCCAGCGCCGCGCGTTCCTCCACCTGGCGGGTGACCGTGAAGGCGTGCTCCACGGCCGCGCGGAAACGGCGGAACGTCTCGCTCGGGGCCGGCCCGCCCCGATCGCCACCGCCCCCTCGCCGGTTTCGACGCGCCCTGTCTCGGACGGGCAGGGCGCGGGTTGACCTCAAGTCGGGTTGAGCTTCTAGCTTCGGGTGCACCGATGTCGACGTACCGGAGAGGAACGGTCATGAGGACGCTCGTGCTGGGAAGGACCCCCGCCAGGGTGACGGATGTGCTGGCCACGCTGCGTGCGGACGGCTTTCACGCGGAGGGGGTGAGCACCGAGGAGGAGGCCCGCAAGCTGTTGGCGACCGAGGAGTTCGGGGTGCTGATCATCGGTGGGGGTGTGGAGCCGGACTCCCGTGCGGCGCTCAAGGAGTTCGCGGCGAAGCACCGGGTGAGGCGGGTGATCGACGGCGCGCTGACAGAGCCGTTCGACGCCTATGTGCGGCGGGAGTTCGAGCCGCTCATCCGGGAGACCGCCTCCGACGGGTGACGGCCAGGGGACGCCCGGGCGTTGATCCGGGCGCCCCCTGGCACGGCATACTCCTCTTGACGAGCCGACGGTTTCTTGCCGGAACTGGTGAGGGAAGGGACATGGAAGGTCCGACGTCTCTCGGAACTCGGCCGGCGGTCGTTCCTGCCGTCGGTGGGCCAGGTACTCCGGATCCGGCCGCACTCGACGATCCCCCTCACACACCAAGGGTTCGGTGACCCGAACGAAACGGCTGGACCCTGTCAGGGTCGTTGATGCGGGCACGGGGCGAGGGGAAGGGACGTCCTCTCAAGCCGGCCGAGATCGACCGCCGCACCGTGTCGGGAGGCCGTACACGGTGCAGCGGATCGGGACCCAGCAGCCCCTGTGTCCCGAGTTCAGCCCAGTCCGCAGCGTTCGAGTGCGGCGCGAACCCGGTTGAGTCCTTCCGCTCTCCAGTGGTCCCGGTCAGGCATGTGGTCGGCCTGGCGCCAGCGCCAGGCCGAGAACATCGCCCAGTTCAGGGCGCGGTACCGGTGGATCAGGTCGTGGTCGGCCCCCGCATAGTGCTTTCCCACTTCCTCGGGCGCATGGGCGAGGTCGAACTCGACCGGCCCACGGCAGCACGTGGCGAGGTCTACGAAAAGCGGCCCTCTGCGCGTGTTGAGGAGGTTGCCCGGATGCGGCTCGCCGTGCAGCAGCTGGTCGCCGTCCTCGTCGGTGCTGATGGCGGCGCTCAGCCCACCGAGTGCGCCGCTGAGGAGTTCCCGGTCGGAAGCGGGCAGCTCGGGGGAGTTGGCCCGGTCGCTCACCTCTCTCAGCGCCGCGGCGACCCGGTCGGTGAAATGCGGTGCGTCCAGATCGAGCCGGCGCAGGGCGGCATGGTGCCGCAGGAGCACGTCTGCGTAGTCGGCCGGCGCGATCTCTGATCCCACCGGTTCGTAGTAGGTCCAGAGCGAGACGGCGAAGGCGTCACGCACCTGGACCCGGGGCTCGACCCGAGGCTCGAGCTCAGCCACCGGAGCGTCGACGCCGGCGAGACGGCGGGCGACCTCTACTTCGAACTCGGAGTCAGCCAGCCGCCCCAGTGGCGCGACCCGGGCCAGAACATCGCAAGGGACCAGGTGCAGCGCGGCACGGTCCGAGTTGTGGACGACGATCACATCGTCGACCTGAAGGCCCAGCTCCGAAGCGGTCGCCCGTCCTGCCTCGACCGCGTGGCGGAGTTCCCATGGCTCCATACCGCTCTCCCTCATTGCCGAGTACAGATACACGTCTGGGGGACGACAGCGAACCCCCCGTTGTCTTCGTGGACATCATTCGGCGGCCGGACCCGGACCCGGGCCCGGGCCCGGACCCGGCGACAAGCATCGCAAAGCAGGACTCGCCCAGGCCCTGGGATCGATTCGATGCCGGGGCGGCCCGAGCTGACTGCCGCCCCCGTGGGCGGGGCGGGGGCGGCAGCGGGGAGGGCGTGGCCGGCTGTCACCCCAGCCGGATTCTCGCTGTCCGCGGCAGTTCCGGACGCCCGCCCCGGAACCGTGTCCGTAGTGCGCGGTCGTGGGTGACGAGCACGATCGCCCCCGAGTACCCGGTCAGCGCCTCCTCCAGTTCCTCGACCAGTGCCGGTGACAGGTGGTTCGTCGGCTCGTCGAGCAGCAGGAGGTCTGCGGGCTCCGAGACCAGTCGCGCCAGATCCACGCGGCGGCGCTGGCCGTACGACAGCTCGCCCATGCGCAGGCGCAGCTCCGCCGGGCGGAAGAGGCCGAGCGCGAGCAGGGCGTCCGCGTGCTCGTCGGCCGAGCCCACGCGACCCAGCGCGTAGGCTTCGGCCACCGTCAGGTCCGGTGGCCACGGCGTCTCGTCCTGGCGCAGGTGGCCCACCCGGCCCGGCACGCGCACCGAGCCCGCGTCCGGCCGCAGCTCACCGGCGAGCAGCCGTAGCAGTGTCGTCTTGCCGGCGCCGTTGGGGCCGGTGACCAGCAGCCGGTCGTTGCGACCGAGGGTGAGGGAGGCCAGGCGGAGGCGGGTTCCCACGCGTACGTCCGACAGCTGTACGGCGGGAAGCTCCGCGGAAACGGTCTCGGTGGCTTCCGCGGCGCATGGCCCTGTCGTCGCGATCCGTGCCCGGAAGGCCAGCGGGTCCGGCGGCGGCGCCACCGGGTTCGCCGTCAGCCGTTCGACCCGCTCGCGGGCGTTGCGGATACGGGCCATCGCGCCGTGCGCCCGGCTGCGGGTGCGGAAGCCGCCGTGGCCGAAGTTGGCCAGCGGCGCCTTGCGCGGGACGGCGTCGAGGCGTACGGCGTGGCCGGCGGCCAGCCGCTCGTTGCGGGCCAGCTCGGCCCGCCACTCCTCGTACTCCTGGAGCCTGCGGCGGCGCTCCGCCGCCTTCGCCGTGCGGTAGCCGGCATAGCCGTCGCCGTAGCGGGTGACTTTTCCCGACTCGGCCTCCAGGACCGTGGTGGTCAGGCGTTCCAGGAAGACGCGGTCGTGGGTGACCGCGAGTACCGTGCCCGGGTGGGCCCGCAGTTGCGTCTCCAGCCACTCGACGGCCTGATCGTCCAGGTCGTTCGTCGGCTCGTCCAGAAGCAGCAGCTCCGGCCGGTCCGCGAGGACGCCGGCCAGGGCGAGACGGGAGCGCTCACCGCCGGAGAGGGTGTCGAGTCGCCGCTCACGGTGGAGGGCGGGCAGGCCGAGGTGGTGCAGGGCGATGTCCACCCGGTGGTCGGCGTCGTAGCCGCCCCGGGCCTGATAGCGCTCGAGGAGCACTGCGTACGCGGCGAGTGCGGCCGGGTCCGCGCCGTCGCCGAGCGCCTGCTCGGCCCGGCGCAGCTCCGCCTCCAGAGCCCGCAGGTCCGCAAGAGCCAGGTCGACCGCGTCCTGGACGGTGGCGGTCGGGGGCAAGGGGATGGTCTGCGGCAGATAGCCGATGCCGCCGGTGACGGCCACGGTCAATTCGCCGCTGTCCGGGCGCTCCTGGCCCGCGATGAGACGCAGGAGGGTGGACTTGCCGGAGCCGTTGTCCCCGATGAGCCCGGCCTTCTCGCCCGGCTTCAACGTGAAGGAGACCTGGTCGAGGACAGTGCGGCCGGGGTAGCGCTTGGTGACGTGCTGAAGGGTGAGTTGTGAGGTGTGCAAGGTCGGGTCCCTCCTGGCCGTACGGGTTTCGGTCCGGGCCGGATCGGGTGGATGGATGCACGGCGGGGCGCGACGACCGCGGAGCGGTGCTCCACGCGGTCGGCGCCGGCTGTCTCACAGGGAACCCATGCGAAGAACGGTACGGCACGGCGGACTGATCGACAAGACGATACGTCTCGACTCGTTGGGAGTGTCGGTGCAGGCGGATCGACATCGGACGGCGACGACGATCCGCCGTCACCCGTATCGTCGGCGCCGGCCGACGGGTCGATCGGGGCGCGGCTTCCCGGCCACTCGACGACTGCCCCGGGCGGCTGAAGCAGCCGATGGCCGACCGAAGTGCCCCATGGCCGAGCAGGACGCTCAGCCGCACACGTTCTGTGGCAGCCCTTGAATCCGGCAGTGTCGGAACCGGCGGCGGCCGGCCGCTGGGCAGCTCATGGACGGGACGTGGCGGATGTGCGCTGACGGTGCTTCGAGACGCCGGGGAGGTTCCTGGTTCACGGACACAGGACCGGGAAGCCGGCCCTGGCCCAGAGGGCGCGGACGGCGACGGGCTTGTCATCGGCCGGGCCGTCGTCGGTGGTCCACACCCTGGCCTGGGCGGTGGGGCCGTCGACCGATGGCCAGCCCGGGTCGCCGGTGGTGGCGAAGCCGGCCCACGCACGCACCATGCGGCGTGCCAGTGCGTGGTCCGCCGGTGTGGGTGCGCCGCCGATGAGGAACGCCAGGCAGTCGGTGTCGAGGTTGCCGAAGACGAAGGGGATGTCCGCACAGTGCCAGGCCCGCACGGCTCCGTCCGGGCCGGTGCGCCGGCGGTCGAAGCGCGAGAGGAACGCCCGGCCGCCGGCCCGGGCGTGGTGTTCGACGAGGCGGTTGCTGTACTCGCCGAACAGGAGATCCCCGAAGACGGCGAGGTGGACGTCGAGCACCGGGGCGTGGGGCGTCGCGGCGCGATAGCCGGCCACCAGGCCGTCAGGGAGGCGGAAGTCTTCGGCGAAGTCAGCCAGTTGTTCGTCGGTGGTGATCTTCGCGCTGCTGCCGACCGCGTCGAGCAGCCAGTACTCCTCCGTGGTGTGGCAGACCAGCAGGTCCACTTCCCGGGCCGCACCGGATGCCATTCCGGTGAGGGGGTCGGTGGGCAGGACGTCGCCGTCAAGAACGGGCGCGTAGAGCGAGGGGTCGTAGGGGCGGGATCCGGAGGCGGGGTCACGCCGGTAGTCGTCGACGACCCGGTCGGAGGCGATGACCAGGGCCTGGGGAGTCGCGGAGGTCAGGCCCTCGGCCGTGGCGGGGCAGCCCGCTGCCGCAGCGATCTCGCGGGTGGTCGCCGCAGCGATGCCGAGCGTGTAGCAGGGGCTGGCGGGGCTGTGGGCGATGGCACGGTGGAACAGGCCGCGGGCGCGGTCCATCACCATCAGGCAGGCGACCGAAGCGGCCCCGGAGGACTGGCCGGCGACCGTGACATTGCCGGGATCGCCGCCGAAGGCGGCGATGTTCTCACGGACCCAGCGCAGGGCCGCTACCTGATCGAGCAGACCGCGGTTGTCAGGGTGGGCGGTTGCTTCCGTGGCGGGTACATGGCCGAAGCCTTCGAAGCCCAGCCGGTAGTTGAGGGTGACCACCACGAGCCCGGCGCGGGCCAGCGCGGTGCCGTCGAAGTCGGGTTGGGCCGAGGATCCGAACGTGTAGGCACCACCGTGGAGCCAGACCAGAACGGGCAGACCGCCGCCCCCGGGAGCGGCGGTCCAGATGTTGACGGTGAGGATGTCCTCGTCGCCGGGCGACCACACGGGGGCGCCGGGCAGCTCTGCCGACTGCGGGGCGACCGGTCCGAAGGCCGTGCAGTCCCGCACTCCGCTCCACGCCTGCGCCGGAAGGGGTTCACGGAAGCGGTTGGCGCCGAACGGCGGGGCGGCGTAAGGGATGCCGAGGACGGCGACGACTTCGGCAGAGGCCCGGAAACCTCGGACCGTACCGTTCTCCGTGTCGAAGAGCTCCATCGGAGGATTGCCTCTCGGCGCACACCGGACCGCCGGGGCGGGCGAGGCTTCAGCTTCGCACCGCGCGGCACCCGATGACCAGCACCAGGATCATGTCGATTGACGCACCAGTGATGTCAATCCCCGCCGCCACCGGTCCCGCGGGCGGGGGCACGACGTTTCCGTCCAGCGCGGTGGGCGGGACCTGTTCGCGGTAGTCGGCGGATCCGGCATCCGGTGGCCGAGGTGCGAGCCCGTACCGCGGAGGCCGTGGCAGACGGTGTGGACCGTACAGCGGCGGCCGCCGACGTCCTCGTGCCCCTGCTCGGAGAGGAACACGTCGGAACGTGGCTCAACGCCGCCCGCCGGCTCCATCGGCGGGACGCCCCGCGCACCGGGGGCGATGGAATGGGGCGGGTCCGCTCTCCCGCCCCGGCTTCGAGCAGGACCGCCGCCTCTCCGCGTTCCGGAGGGAGAAGCGGGGTCGCGGGGACCGTTCCGCCGCCGAACAACGCCGGCACCCTGACGCCGGACGGCCGGCCGTACGACCTGCTCGCCGAGGTCCCCGACGTCCAGGACGAGGGCGGCATGCGGGCCCGTCGTCGCTGACTGCTTTCGGCGCCCGGCTGTCCTGCCCGGTCGAGTCACCGGAGGTGGGCGGCTTCCACCCGGTGGAGGTGGACGAGGATGTCGTACGAGCGGCCGAGGGCGGTCACCGGGTCGTCGGCCGACCAGTACAGGCCGTAGGAGCGGGTGGGGCGGCCCGTGGCGAGCCAGGCGCGGGCCGCCGGGGGTGCGGTGCGCAGGTCGATGCTGAAGTCGCGGTGGCGGAGCTTGTCGAGGGTGTACTCGTTGTGGCCCTCCGGGGCCGGTGCGACGGTGTACGTCTTGGGCTGCTGGGCGGTGAAGTCGGGCAGGGCGTTGACGGTGCCCTGGTGGAAGGTCAGGCCGATGTTGACGTAGTCCGGGCCGAGTTGTGAGCGCAGGAAGGCGCCGGCGGGTTCCGGGAACTCGTCCGGGCTGTCGCTGGTGTAGGCGACGTGGCCGTTGTTGGAGGCGAGCAGGACGCGGCCGCCCTCGTGCCGCAGCCACCAGGCCGTGTTGGCGGCCATGGCCCGGTCGCGGTAGCGCATGCGCTCGGGGAACTGCTCGTCGGGGAAGGCGTAGGCGGTGAAGCTCTGGGCGATGGCGGTGGCGTTCTGCACGGCCCAGGTGTGCGCCCGCTCGGCGTCGCGGCCGGCGGCGCCGGGGCGGCCGTGGTCGCGGAGCAGGGCCAGGGCGGCCTCGGCCCGGTCGGCCTCGGCTCGGCGCGCCGGGAGTTCCTTGGTCAACTGGCCGGCCATCCACGGCCCCGCCTGCGTCCCGGCCGCCGGCTTCAGTCCCGCGTAGAGGCCGCCGACGCGCTCGGCCAGGTCCGGGCGGTGCGCGGCGAGGTAGCCGGTGACGTGAGGGAAGGCGTCGGGTCCGGCGTAGCCGAGGTCGTTGCCCACGAACCGCAGTCGCGGCCGGTCGGGGTGGGTGAGGTTGTGGCGGCGCATCCACTGGATCAGGTCGAGATACTCCTGGGTGTTCCAGAAGACGTACTGGCCCTGGAACTCGTCCCGCATGATCTGAGCTGGATCGCCGATGCCGCGCGTGACATAGGCGTCCAGGCGCAGGCCGGTGCTCCAACTCGCCTCCAGGACGAAGGTGGTGAAGCCCTTGGCGGCGACGAGGTGGCGGAAGAGGCGCTGCTTGAGCGTGAAGAACTCGTGGGCGCTGTGGCTGGCCTCGCCCAGGCCCACGACGCGGGCGTCGCCGACCATGCGGCCGAGTGCGTTCAGGTCGCTCAGGGGCCGCGCGCCGCGGTTCAGGGCGTCGACCGGCCCGGCGGCCGAAGGAGCCACCGCCGTGGCGGTGGCGGTGCCGAGGGCCCCCGAAGCGAGAGCCGTGGCGGTGGCGGTGGCCAGGCCGAGCAGACGGCGGCGACCGATGGGGCGGGCGTGACTCATGGCTTCTCCCTCGACCGGGTGGGTACGGCACGACGGTAGCCAAGATTTGGGCGCTTGCGCAAGACGATTGTCTTATTCTTTCGTCTCATGCTCTCGCGCAATGCATCGGGTAGCGTTCCGGGCATGGGAAATCGCGAGGATCTACTGGCGGGGGCCAGGCGCTGCCTGGAGGAGAAGGGCTGGGCCCGGACCACGGTGCGCGACATCGTGACGGCCGCCGGCGGCGTGAGCATGGCGGCCATCGGTTACCACTTCGGCTCCCGCGAGGCGCTCCTGAACGCCGCTCTCATCGAGGCGATCGACGAGTGGGGCACACGGATCGGCCGCACGCTGGCCTCCTTCGGCGAGGCCGGAAGCAGCCCGGCCGCGCGCTACGAGGCGATGTGGGCCGCGATCATCACGTCCTTCCAGGAGGACCGGACGCTGTGGCTGGCCACGCTCGAAGCCCTGCTCCAGGCGGAACACTCCGACGATCTGCGTCGCTATCTCGCCGGCAGTCAGGCCCAAGGCCGTCAGGGTCTGGCCGCGCTGCTGCTCGGCACGTCCGAGGACGAGGTCGGCGATGCCGCCGCCCGCACCCTGGGCGCCGCGCAGATGGCCCTGTTCACCGGCCTGATGACGCAGTGGCTCACCGACCCCGGCCAGGCTCCCGGCGCCTCCGAGATCGTCGCGGGTCTACGCGCCCTCACCGGCATCGTCGACGCACACGAGTGACGGCGGACGCCCGGCGGTCTCTTCTCGACGTGCCAGTGGGAATACGGACCCGCCGCAGCCCTGTGCTGCTGCAAGCGAGACCTCCGCCCCACCGCACAGGGCACGGTCCTGCGCCGACGGGCCCGCTCTCACCTGTACGTGCCGGCGACGACCGCGCAGCTCGGACCGCGTTCCCGGGTGCTCGGCTCGCGGGCCGGTCACGTCAAGTACGGCCTTGCCCCTGGAGGCGGCGTTCCGTGAGGGCAGGCGACCGAGCGGGAGCGGGCGCGGAGCCCGAGTTCCGGCGGGCACCGTCGACGAGCCCATCCGGGCCCGGCCCGCGACGCGGCCACCACCCTCACCATGGGGAAGGTGGTATGCCGCTCGTCCGCTGGAGGGGGCGGGGTGGTCCGGTTGCCGCTCAGGTCGCCGGGCTCCCGGTCGAGCCGCGCCCCGGCCCGGGTCGGCTTGTAGTGCGCAGGCACCAGGGCGGGTGAGCGGCTGGTCCGGGTGCACCAGGCCAGGACGGCCGCGGGGGACGATGCCCGCCAGGGCGCCGGAGGGGAGTGTGGGAGGCGCGCGGGGTCTCGCGCATTCCCCTTGCCCGACGGTGTCTGGAGTGATCAGCAGGTGGCGACTTTTCTTTACCGGATCGGACGGTGGGCCTTCCGGCGGCGCCGGCTCGTGGGCGGTCTGTGGCTGGGCGTCCTGGTACTGGCCGTCACCGCCGCCGCCATGGCGCCGGCCGGGGAGGAGGAAGACCTCTCCATGCCCGGCACCGAGTCGCAGAAGGCGTTCGACCTGCTGGACGAACGCTTCCCGCAGAGCGACTCCCAGGGTGCCGAGGCCCGCTTGGTGTTCCGGGCCCCGGTCGGGCAGCGGGTGACGGCCGGGAAGCACAAGGCGGCCGTCGAGGACACGCTCGGCTCACTGGACGGGGGCGATCAGGTCGCGTCGACCACCGACCCCTATGAGACCGGCGCTGTCAGCGAGGACGGCACCATCGCCTACTCCACGGTCACCTACACCGTGGGCGCCGTGGACCTGACCGAGCCGGCGAGGAGCGCCCTCGAGGGCGCCGCGAGCCAGGCCCGGGACGCGGGGCTGACCGTGGAGATCGGCGGCTCGGCCCTGGACTCGGAGGAGGAACCGGGCGGTACGACGGAGTTCGTCGGCGTGGCGGTTGCGGCGGTGGTACTGGTCCTCGCCCTCGGGTCGCTGGTCGCGGCCGGACTGTCGCTGCTGACCGCCCTCGCGGGCGTGGCCATCTCCTTCGGCCTGGTCTCCGCGCTGGCCGTCCCCCTGGGCCTGACGTCCACCGTCGCCATCCCGGCACTGATGCTGGGGCTGGCGGTCGGCATCGACTACGCCCTCTTCATCACCTCCCGCTTCCGCGACGAGCGCGCCCGGGGCAGTGAGCCGGAGGAGGCCGTCGGCCGGGCGGTGGGCACGGCCGGATCCGCCGTCGTCTTCGCCGGCGCCACCGTCGTCATCGCCCTGGCCGGGCTGGGGGTCGTCGGGATCCCCGAACTCACCAGAATGGGCCTGGGCGGTGCGGGCGCCGTGGCCCTCGCCGTGCTGGTCGCACTGACGCTGGTTCCCGCGCTGTTCGGTTTCTTCGGCTGGCGGGTACTGTCCCGCGCCGTCCGCAAGGCCACCCGGCCGGGAAGCGAACACCGGCGTCCGGTGGCCACCGCGGGCGACCGGCCCGGGCTCGGCACCCGCTGGGCGCGGTTCGTGCTGCGCCGGCCGGGGGCCGTGCTGATGACCGCCGTACTGGGGCTCGGCGCCGTCGCCCTACCGGCGCTGAGCCTCGGACTCGGGCTGCCCGGAGACGAGTCCAAGTCGGTCCAGACCACCCAGCGCCGCGCCTACGACCTGCTGTCGGAAGGCTTCGGCCCCGGCTTCGACGGCCCGTTGACCGTGGTCGTGGACATGCCTGACTCCGGGGACCCCCGGGCCACCGCGGACCTGGTCGCCAAGACCGTACGGGGAGTGGACGGGGTCGCGTCGGTCGGTGATCCGGTTCTCAGCCGGACCGAGGACACGGCCGTCCTCACCGCCGTCCCGCGGACCGCGCCGAACAGCGGCGAGACCAAGGACCTGGTGCACGCGATCCGGGGCGCGGTCTCCGGCGTCGGGACCGGCACGGGCGCCACCGTCCTGGTGACCGGCACCACCGCGATGAACATCGACATCTCCGAAGCCATGTCCGACGCCCTCATCCCCTATCTGACCGTGGTCATCGGCCTGGCGGTGCTCCTGCTGACGGTGGTCTTCCGCTCGGTCCTGGTCCCGGTCAAGGCCGCGCTCGGCTTCCTGCTGTCGGTGGGGGCCGCCTTCGGTGTCCTCGTCGCCGTCTTCCAATGGGGCTGGAGGGCGGACCTGCTCGGCATCGAGCAGACCGGACCGGTCATGTCGCTGATGCCGATCCTCGTCATCGGGATAGTCTTCGGCCTCGCCATGGACTACGAGGTCTTCCTCCTCACCCGGATGCGGGAGGCATACGTCCACGGCGCGTCCCCCGGCGAAGCGGTCGTCGGCGGTTTCCGGCACAGCGGACGTGTCGTGGCCGCGGCGGCGATCATCATGGTCAGCGTGGACGCCGTGACGACGGTGCCCACGACGACCACGGCACGCGGACCGAAACGCCGCGCCGCGACCCCGCCGACCGAATCGCTCACCGCCCCGGCGATGGCGCCGGGCAGCAGAAACAGTCCGATGTCGGTGGTGCCGGCTCCGAAGCCGTACCCGTCGGCCGCTATCGCGAACAACTGCGGAAGGAGGAAGAGCACCATTCCGGAACCGGTGGTGATGACGAAGGTGAGCAGACACGCGCTCCACATCGCGGGCCGTGCCGGCATCCGCAGGTCGACCATCGGCGAGGCTGCCCGGCGTTCGACGACGACCCACCCCGTCGCGAGGGCGGCCACGGCCACCGCGAGGGCACCGACCGCGAGCGGCGGCACTCCGCCGTCCCCCGTCACCGTCACGAGCCCGAGCATGAACGCGAGCAACGCGCCGCTCAGCAGAACCGTGCCCGGCCAGTCGATCCCGTCCTCCGACGAGATCGGCGCATCGTGCGGCATCAGCCACGCCACGGCCAGTGTCGCCGCGATGATCGCGATCGTCGGCAGCGCGAACATCCACTGCCAGGACAGTCCTTCCGCGATCGGACCGGCGAACAGCATGCCCACCATGCCGCCGCCCGTGAACAGCGCGACGACCAGTCCGATCGCCGCCTGCGACTCTCCTGCCGTGAGGTGTTCGCGCACCAGGACGAAGGAGAGGGGCAGCGCCCCGACCATGACGCCCTGCAGTACCTGACCGAGCAGCAGCACCGGCAGGTTCGGTGCCAGGCTTGCCGTCGGACCACCGGCCGCGACCACGGCCATCAGCCGGACCAGCACCCGCTTTCCGCCGTAGCGGTCGCCGAGTTTGCCCGCGACGGGAGTGATGACCGCGCCGGTGACGAGCAACGCGTTGCCGATCAGGGCCCCTTCGCCGGAGCTGACTCCCAGCTCACGTTGCAGCAGCGGGAGCGCGGGCTCCACCACCGACTGCAGGGTGCCGAGGGCGAGCGTCAGGATGCCGAGAGCGGCGATCGACGGCCATCCGATACGGACCGGGGGCACCACGGTTGCGGATACAGACGTCGTTTTCACGGGCGCTCGTCCAGCACGAGGGCACCCGACCACAGAGAAGCCACCACCTGCTGATCACTCCAGACACCATGGGAGGAAGGGAGATGCGCGGGGTGCGCGCGCCTCCCCCACTCCCCTCGGGCGTCCCGCCGGACATCGTGCCGCGCAGCCGTCTTCGCCCGGTGCGCCCGGAGCAGCTACTCACCCGCCCTGGTGCCCGCGCACTACAAGCCGACCCGGGTCGGGGCTCGACCGGGAGCTCGGTGACCCGAGCGGCGACCGGACGCCCCGGCGGACGAGTGGCACACCGCCTGCAGAGTCGCGGCGTCGGCGCATCAGAGGGGAGACGTCATGGACGTGCGCGTGCGGCGATGGCCGGGCAGCTGCGCGGACCGGCCACGGGAACGGGACTTGACGGCTTCACCGAAGCGACGCGGACCACGGCGGCCGTCGACCGCGGCGAGACCCCGAGGCCACCGGGGACGACACACTGGCCCTGCGCAGGCACAGGCGCACGCTCGTGGCCGAGGCCGCAGCGGCCCGGGCGGGACCGGAGAGTGGCCGGGCTCCCCGCGGCGGAAACTCGGATGCGGACGCCGGGCGCCACCTCTAGGCTGCGCGCGCGGGACAGGAGACAGAGGCCCCGCGCCGGCCGTCAGGAAGAGGAGACGCACGGGGTATGACCAGTCGACTGTTCGCGATCTGCTTCCATGCGACCCGCCCCTCGGACCTGGCGCGGTTCTGGTCCGGCGTCCTGGGCTGGGAGCCGGCCGGCGGGCCGGACGCCGACGTCGCGATCCTGCCCCCTGACGACGCCGGGTTCCGCATCCGTTTCCTGCCCGGCCAGGAGCCGAGGACCGGCCGGAACCGGGCGCACTTCGACCTGACGAGCACCTCCCCGGAGGACCAGCGGCGGACGGTGGCCAGAGCGCTGGAACTCGGCGGCGAGCACATCGACGTGGGCCAACTCCCCGAAGACGGACACGTGGTGCTCGCCGACCCGGACGGCAACGAGTTCTGTGTCATCGAGCCGGGCAACAAGTTCCTCGCCGGCACCGGCTTCATCGGAGCGCTCGCCTGCGACGGTACGCAGGAGGTCGGCTACTTCTGGAGCGAGGCACTGCGGTGGCCGCTGGTCTGGGACCAGGACCAGGAGACCGCGATCCAGTCACCGAGCGGCGGTACGAAGATCACATGGGGTGGCCCTCCGGTGGCGCCGAAGACGGGCACGAACAGGCTGTGCTTCGAGCTGGCGGTCCCCGCCGGCGCCGACTGGGGGGCGGAGATCGACCGCCTGGTCTCGCTCGGCGCGACGCGCACCGGCACCGGGGAGGACGGCAGTGGCCGGGCGCTGCTGCTCGACCCCGACGGCAACGAGTTCTTCGTACAGAGGCCTCGGTAGCGGCCCGCGCGGGGTGCCGTGCGTGAGGTGGCGGCCCCCTCCCACTGGGATGCTGTCCAAACGCAGGAACATGGTGGCCGCAACCCTGCCCGCGCTGTCCGTCCACGGCATCGGCCTCGTCGTCCCGGCCGGGCTCTACCGGCTCGTCGGCCGGCGGCAGCCCGGCACGGACCGGCGCGCCGCCACCCAGGCCGCCCACGCCGAGGATGCCGTCCGTCGGGCGATCCGGTGCCGTGTGTCAGATGCCTCGGAGCGATCCCCGGCCGGCCATCGCGGCCCGTCCCCGTGCGGTCAGTCCGCCCGGACGAGGAACCGCTGATCCGCCTCGCCGGTGCAGCGTTCCTCGACCGCCTCCGCGCCCTCGGTGGTGAGGTCGTCGGCGATGCCGATGCACCGGCTGCTGGTGGCCGGACGGATCCGGACACCCTCGGCGGGGCCGGCCTCCAGGCGGAAGAGGGTCGCGTGGGTGCAGTCGTTCCGGGGTTCGAGCATGCCCCTCACCGGACCCGAACTCATCACCGTCAGGCACCCCCTTCCTTCCTCCGGGTGGTGCCACTGGATGCGGTAGAGGCCCTCGCCGACCGGTTCGAGGTACGTGCGCGGCACGGTGCTCCGCGCACAGGGCAGCTGGACGGCGACGGCGCTGGCGTAGGCGCCCTTCCGGTCCCGTCCGTCGGTCAGACACAGGTCGGGAGTGCGGACGGGACGGACGGTGACCCAGCCGTCGGTGGCGGTCTTTGGACCGTCGGAGCCGCGGGGGAACAGTCCCCAGGCGGCCACGGCGAGCAGCGGGAGCATGAGCGCGGCGACGAGCACGGCTGTGCGTCCCCTGCTCCGGCGAGGCCGCGGGGCCGCGGATTCCCCGGTCCGCGGCGAGGCCTCGTCCGTGACGTTCCCGGAGTCCGGCCCGGAGTCCGGCCCGGCGTCCGGCCCGGAGTCCGACCCGGGGCCCGGCGCCGCCGCGGACGAGGCGGGGACGCCGGCGGCGATCCGCTCCCTCGCGTCCAGCCACGCACCGACCCGCCGGCCGTCCCCGCAGGCACGGACGAACGCGGCCAGCAGATCGGGCCGCGGCAGGTTCGCCCGTCCGAGGACGTCGGCCAGAGTGCTGCGCGCCAGCACGTCGCCGTTCCGTGCGGCCTGCTCCTCCAGCTCACGGTACGTTCGCCCGGAAAGCGCCTTGAGCTGTCGCATCGACTCGACGAAGTCCGCGGCGTCTTTCGCCTCGTACGGCGACAACTCCCCCAGGTTCCCCATGAAGGTCATCCTGCTGCGTCGACGCGGAAGGGGCAATGGCCCATTCCGCCATGTCAGGCTGTCCGGAACATGGTGAGGGCAGGGCCCTGACCAGCCCGGACACTCCTTCGCTGTCCGGGACAGCCGTCGACCGTTGTCTCAGCCCGCCGACGGGCGGCAGTCTTTGTGACGCCCGAGGCCCGTGGGAGAGCGGGCCGGACGGCCACCGACCGCATGAAGAGGGGGACGGGGGGCGCTGGTGGAGCGGATTCGTCCGCTCCACCAGCGAGCACGAGCCTGTCCGTCGCGGCGCCGGACAAGCCCTGTCCTGTCCCGGGTCGACATCCACCTCGGGGAGACGCAGGTGTCGGCTTCCGGCCTCAGGCGATGAAGCAGGTGTAGTCGCCGCTCTGCCCGATGCCGATACGGCCGGTCCGGGGGAGCAGGTCCGGGTCCGGTCGTCCGACGGCGGCCATGGAGCAGGCGGGGTCGCCCACCACTCCCTCAGCGGCCATCCGCCGGGCGGCGGCCACCGCGGCCGAGGACGTGTACCACGTGGTGGTCGCTGTCCTGCCGTCGCCAGGTGTCGCCACAGGGGAGGGAGTGCGCTTCGGCGACGGTGCGCGGGTGACCGGTGCTCCGGACCGTGTGGACTCCGGCCGCCGTGTTGCCGTACTCCGGGTGGGTGCCGGCGCGGAGGGCTTGGGAGGTGTCTTGGTCCGGGTGGGTGGTGGTGCGGAGGGCTTGGGGGCCGCCGTACTCCGGGTGGGTGCCGGCGCGGAGGGCTTGGGAGGTGTCTTGGTCCGGGTGGGTGGTGGTGCCGAGGGCTTGGGGGCCGCCGTACTCCGGGTGGGTGCTGGCGCGGAGGGCCTGGGGGACGTCTCGGTCCGGGTGGGCGGTGGTGCCGAGGGCTTGGACGGCGTCTTCGTCCGGGAGGACGGTGGCGCGGAGGGCCTGGGGGTGGTCTTCGGTGTCCGCCCGGTCGTCGGGGCGGTGGCGGTGGTCCGGGGACGCGGTGGCGTCGGCTCCGGCCGCGGGGCGGTCCCGGCCCGCGAGGGCGCCGTGGAGCGGTTGGGTGTCGCCCGGGGCGGCCGCCCGGTCGTCGGGGCGGTGGCGGTGGCGGTGGCCCGAGGATGCGACGGCGTCGGTTCCCGCCGCGGGGCCGTCCCGGGCCGTGAGGGCGCCACGGAGGCATGGGGTATCGCTCCGGGCGTCCGCGCGGCCGTCGGGGCGGCGGTGCTCCGGGGACGTGACGACCGCCCGCTCGGCGGCGCCGGTGGCCGGAGGCCGGCCGACGTCGTCGGGGCAGGGCTCATGGCGCGGGACGGCCTCGGTCGCGCCGTGCTCGACGTCTCGGGCGTCGACGTCGGAGACGGCAGCGGCGCCAACGTCGGCAGGGAGAGGTCGGCCGAGGCCGACGGCGACGGACCCGGCGTACCGTCGTCCTGTCCCACCCACGCCCACACGCCGACACCGCCGAGGACGAGCACGGCGGCGCCGCCCGCGATCCACGGGGCACGCCGGGACGGGCGTCGGTGACGGTTCATAGTCTTCACCGTCTCCCGACCGCCGACAGGGCGCTCGCTGGAACGGCCGGGCGTTGCGCCTCCCGGGCCGCACCCGGCCGTGCCCGTCGGGAAGGCCTGTCCGAAAGTCATCCCCCGCGGGGATGCTCCCTCCCGCCACGGGTATGTCTCGTCCACGCGCGTGTGCCGAGGGTTGGGGGGAGCTGGCCCGGTGACATGGTGCCGTCCGGGAACCGGCGGACAGGAGACGAGGAGGGCCCGGCGGCGGCGGAGGGCGCGCCTGCCGAGGGCCCGGGGGACGTACGGCCCCGAACTGCGCGAGGTGCTGCCCGCGCTGGCCGGAACGGTCCTCACGGCGTGCGGCGCGTTCACCGGTCTCGTCGTGGCCTACCGCTTCCACGGCCCGGCGGCGCTGCTGGCCCTGATCACCCTCGTGGCGGTCGTCACGGCGGTGGTCGTCGGACGCCGCCGGCCTCTGGTCCGGCGCCGCCGCGGGTACTACACGCCGGAGGAGATCGCGGAGTTGGACGTCGACGGCCTCGCGCTGGCCGTGTGCCGCATGCTCCGCCGGGACGGCTGGACCGTACGGCGGGCGGCCGACGACGGTGTCCGGCCACGGGTGCGGGCCCGCCACGAGCGCGGGCACCGGCTGGAGGTCGCTTTCCGCCCCGTCGCCGAGCCGCTCCCGGACGAGGACCCACCGCTCACCCGGGCATCCCGCGGCGACCGTCCGCCGCGCCTCCGGCTGATCGTGCACCGCGGCACGTTCACCCTCCGCGACGTCCGGTGGGCGCGGGCGAGCGGGGACACCCGCCTGATGGACGGCACACTGCTGAGGCGGTGGGCGCGCGGAACCCCGCTGCACCGGCTGATCGATCTCCGCTGATCCGTGCGGGCGTTCTGTCGCAAAACCCCTCACATCCATGATCGATCCTGATTGATTCGCTTCGTCTTGGGTTTCCGGACTGGTGATCGCACGCGCCCGGACCCTATTCCTGACCCAGCGTGTTCCGGCCGCATCCCACCGGAACAACCGCCGCTCACTCACCGTCTCCCGAGTGATCCGGACCACCGACTGGGAGGAGAGGAAGCCGCATGCGCGTGCGCAGAAGAACCAGATGGGCGTCGCTGGCCGCGACCACCGCCTTGGCACTGGGGACAGGGCTGGCCGCCGCCCCCGCCGCCCCCGCCGCCCCCGCCGCCCCCGCGGACGACCCCGTCGAGATCGTGCTCGACGGGAACGACATACGCGCCGACAACGTCAACGGCCTCACCTACAAGGGCCTGGGGCTGCTGAGCTGCAACAGCACCAGCAACCTGCTGATGGACTACAAGGCCGAACACCCCGCACGGTACTGGCAGCTCATCAGGATTCTCTTCGGCGGGAAGAACCCGCTGATCAACCACGTGAAGATCGAGATGGGGTCGGACGCGAACACCTCGACCGGCGCCGACCCGGCGACCATGCGCACCCCGGACGAACTCGCCGACGCCTCCCGTTCCCCCGGCTTCCAGCTGGCCGCCGACGCCAAGACGGTCAACGCGGACCTCAAGGTGTCGATCCTGCGGTGGACCATGCCCGAGTGGGTCCAGAAGGAGTGGGACAAGGGAACCGGCTCCGACGACATGTACAAGTGGTACAAGGAGACGATCCTCGACGCCTACCAGAAGTACGGGTACATGGTCGACTACGTCGACCCGGACACCAACGAGACCCGGGATCCCGACGAGGCCTTCGTCAAGTGGTACAAGAAGGCGGTCGTCACCGACACCGACTTCTCGGACCCGCGCTACGGCATCCCCGCCGGCCGGCGGGACAAGGCCGCCAAGGCGTACCACGACATCAAGATCGTCGCCTCGGACGAGAACAACACCCTCGACATCGGGCCGGCCGTGCTCGGCGACGCGGAACTCTTCGGCGCCGTCGACGCGGTGGGCTACCACTACACCACCGAGGACCGCCGCGAGGGCGCCGCGGGCAGCGACACGTACCTGCCCTACACCCGGCTGGCGACCGGCGAGAACAAGTACGCCCAGGACAAGGAGGTCTGGTACAGCGAGGGAACCGCCTCGTTCGGCTACACCGAGTACCGGGTCAACAACACCGAGGGCCCGAACGGAGCGAGCACCGGCATCGGCGGCGTCCAGAGCTCGCTCGACCTCGCCAACCGTCTGGTGAAGAGTTACGCCGCCTCCAAGAGGACGCACTACATCTTCCAGCCGGCGATCGGCTCCTTCTACGAGGGCGCGCAGTACAGCCACAAGGAGCTGGTCAGTGCCCGCGACCCCTGGTCGGGCCACCTCCACTACGACGCGGCCCTGTACGTGATGCAGCACTTCACCCAGTTCGCGAAGACCGGCTGGGAGAACGACACCAACACGGCGGGCATCTGGCGCACCGTGCCGGAAGCCAGTCACAGCGGCGTGAACGGCACGGAGAACCTCGACGGTTCGAACGGGGCCCCGAGCTACATGACGCTCGCCGATCCCGGCAGGAAGGACTTCTCGACGGTCGTCGTCAACGACAGCGACCAGCCGAAGACGTACCGGATCAAAGCCGTGCACATGCGGCTCGGCGATCCCGCCATGGAGGTCTGGGAGACCCGCGGACCGGACGCGGGCCAGGCCTACGACGCGAACCTCAAGCATCTCGTCGACGAGATCCGGCCCGGCACCGACGGTTTCTCCACGTACACCGTCGATCCCCGGTCCGTCGTGACCTTCACGACGCTGGACAGGAGCGGCGACGAGGAGACGAGGCAGCGGCTGCCGAGGCCAGGGCAGCGCACCGTGCTGGACACCGACGCGACCGGCAAGAAGCACGACACCCGGGACCGCGTCCTGTACGCCGACGACTTCGGCTACGAGGAGGAGGGCAGGGTCCGGGTCGGAACGGCCGACGGCGCCCGTACGACGTCCCAGCCCTACCTGACCTCGCGCGGCAACCAGCCGCGCTACATGGTCGACCAGACCGGCGCCTGGGAGGTCGGCAGGGACACGCACGGGAACAACGTGCTGTACCAGTACATGGACCAGTCGATGAAGGACACCCACGCCTGGAACCGGAACACGCCGAACACCACCGTCGGTGACTTCCGCTGGGAGAACTACAGGGCCACGGTGGACGTCACGTTCACCGACCCGGACGGCGGGCTCGCGACCCTGGGCGTCCGCCAGCAGAAGGGCATGGCGGCGAGCGACGCCGCCTACTCCGTCCGCATCGGCCCGGACGGCACGTGGACGTTCTCCGAGTACGGCACGGCGGTCGAGAAGGGGACCGTCGCCCCCTCCGGCACCTACCGCCTCGCCCTCGAGGCCAAGGGCGCCTCGATCACGGCCTTCATCGACGGACGAGCCGTCCACACGTACCAGGACCCCACCCCGGAGACCGAAGGCCGCGTCAAACTCGGCACCGACTTCCACCGGACGGCGTTCGACAACCTGAAGGTCGAGAAGGTCGACGGGTACACGCCGTACGCGGAGGCCCAGTTGGACGACATGGACGGCTCGGTCGCCTACGACGGCACCTGGAGCAGGAAGAGCGCCTACGGCGACGCGATGGACTGGTACCGGTCGACCTCCACGAGCCAGAGCGCCGGCGCGTCCTTCGACGTCCCCTTCACCGGCACGGGCATCGACGTCATCGGCGGCAACGACGGCAGTGCCGTGCTCGACGTCTACGTCGACGGCAAGCCGGTCGCGAAGGACGCGAAGACGGCCGCCTCCGGCAAGCGCCGGGCGACGTACGCGCTGCGCGGCCTGCCCGACCGCCCCCACACGGCACGGTTCGTCCTGAAGTCCGGGAAGATCGTGCTCGACGCCTTCCACGCGATCTCCGGAGACGTGGACGGCCCGGTGGACACGACGCCGGTCCGGCGCGCCCTGGACGAGGCCGGGGCCCTCGAGGAGGCCGACCACACGCCCGACTCGTGGGCCCTGTTCGACTCCGCGTCCTCGGCCGCCAGGACCGCCCTGCGCGGCCAGAAGGGCCTCGACACCCTCGGCGCCGGACAGATCGCGCACCGGCTCGACGACGCCCGAGCGCGGCTGGTCCGCAAGGACGCCACAACCCGGTAGGCGGCCCCGCAGACCGTCACCGACGGACGCGGAACACGAACCGCGGCGGCCGCCGGCGAACCGGCGGCCGCCGCCGCAGGCACGCATCGAACGATCACTGTCGGTCTTTCGATCGAGAACGATACGGTGATGAGCCCCGCACATCGCGGTCAGGCATCAGCTCCAGAAGGGTCACGAACGATGCCGTTGGCAGCGGAACGCCAGGAACGGATCCTCGCCGCGGTGCGCAAGCACGGCATGGTGCGGCTCGCGGACCTGGCCGGGCAACTCGGCGTCACGGCGGTGACGGTGCGCAGGGACGTCACCCGGCTCGCCGACCGCGGTCTCGTGCAGCGCGTGCACGGCGGCATCGCCCTGCCCCACCGTGCCCCCCGGAGCCGGCAGGCGAGAGAGCCGGTACCCGGCACCTACGGTCCGATGGCGACCCGCGCGCTGGTGGGCATGGTGGTGCCCTCGGTGGACTACTACTGGCCTCCCGTCATCCAGGGCGCCCACACGGCCGTGGCCGCCGCCGACGGCCGGCTGATCATGCGTGCCTCCCGCTGGGACGACCCGGCCGAGGACCGGCGGCAGATCGACGCCCTGCTGGAGCGAGGGGTGCAGGCACTGCTGGTAGCCCCCGCGACGACCGGGGACGCGGCCCTGGAACTGCTGCGCCGGCTCCGCTCGCTCACCCTTCCGGTCGTCCTCGTCGAGCGCCGCCCTCCCCAGGAACTCGTCACCTTCGCACTGGACGCCGCCACGACCGCTCACGCGATCGGCGCCGGCCTGGCCGTACGCCATCTCGTCGCCCTCGGACACCAGCGGATCGCGCTGATCACCACCCGCCGGAGCCCGACGAGCAGGGCGCTGCGCGCCGGATGGCAGGACTCGGTGGCGGCGCTGGGACTTCCCTCGCACCGGGGCCTCGACATGGAGGTGCCCTCGTACGGGACGGCGGGATGGACGGACGCGTACACGTCCGTCCTCGAACGGTGCCGCGAGCTGGACGTCCGTGCCCTGTTCGTCCACTCGGACCGGGAGGCCATCGGCCTGATCGAGCGGGGCCGGGAGCTGGGTGTCACCGTCCCGGACGACCTGGCCGTCGTGACGTACGACGACGAGATCGGTGCCGCCTCCGACCCGCCGCTGACCGCGATCAGGCCGCAGAAGCACCGCCTCGGCAGGATCGCCGCCGAACTGGCGCTGACCAGGCTGGCCGATGTCGGCCAGGAGTGGCCCGTCCACCGCGTCGAACTCTGGCCCGACGTCGTGGTCCGGGAATCCTGCGGCAGTGTGCCGGTGCCGGCCCTGCCCAGGCGCTCGGGCCGTACGAAGAAAGGAGAGCCGGGACGAGTCCCGCCGGCGACGCCGACCACATGACCCGTCTCGTCCGTACCGCCGCCGCGGAGGCACGCGAGGCGTCCATGCCCGTCCTGCGGCCCGCTCACCCTCGTGTGTCCGGACCGAGGCCGCTCGAACGGCCTGGAAGGAGGCCGGCGCCGGGGGACGGTGCCCGCCCCGGCGCCCGGCGTCAGCGTGCGGTGGCGACGCTCACCGCGTCCTGACGTCGTGGGCGGTGCCGTCGGCGACGGCCTGGAGTTTGTCCGGGTTGGCCACGTTGTGGACGGCGGTGATGCGGCCCTCGGCGTCGAAGTCGAAGGTGACGGTGGCGATCACCCGGTCCGGCCCGCTGAACACCATGCCCGGCCCGCCGTTGATCT
>NZ_JBIWJA010000034.1:0-87936 GCF_044764905.1 Streptomyces sp. NPDC093586
TCCATGCCGACATCTCAGCATGGACATGCTCATCGCATGTCCCGCGCAGCCATCAGTACCACGATCGAGCGATCACGAACCAGGGAAGATCGGACTTAACGTCCACTCAGATTGCGGTGACTCCGAATACTTTAGGTGGATCAAGGACGGCGACTCCCGACGCAGCGCCCTCTATACCGATCGGTGTCTGGACAGCAACGGGGCCGGTGAGGCCTACCCCCTGGCATGCAACGGCGGAAACTACCAGAAGTGGACACTCAACGTGCTGTCCCGCACCTGAGTCCACAAGCGCGGGGAACGGCCGCCGTCTGTCGCGTTGACCCACGTCGTTTGCTCGACGTGCTGGTCTGTCCACCCCCCAAAAAAACGAGACCGCCCCCGGCCAAGTGACGAGTTCGCCGCCTGGCCGGGGGCGGCGCCCGTTCTGCCCACCGAAGGGACTGTCTGCCTGGTTTCGACAGCGCCCAACCTTCAGCTGAGCAAGCGGAAGACGTCCGCAGCGCCGCTGCCCGACGTCAGCGACGCCCCGGCTGGTCTCGCCCGGGTCGATCGCGATGACGAGATCGGGCCGACCGTCGACCTTGACGATCAGGTAGGCGTTGTCGTGCACGGTGAAGGTCAGGGTGGGACCGCTGACGGAACCGGTGATCCCCAGTTTCCGCGGGCTGATGCTGTATGCGCCGATGTTCGTGTTGTTGACCTTCGTGACCGCCAAGGTGGCATCACCGTCGCCCATCGCGAACTGAGCGGTGTCATAGCCCTGGTAGCCGTTGTAGCCGGCGTTCCTCTGCACCGGAACGTTGCGGCCGTTGACGGTCAGGCGGTAATCGGCCGACAACGGGTAGATCGATTGAACCGGGTAGATGGACGTGTCGGCGACCGCGGCGTCGGCGGTACGAGGTGTGAGGAGGACGGCCGCCATCGCAAGGATGAGAGCGGCGACCGCAAGCAGGCGGGAGAGAGGAGCCGAGCGTGGCAGAGGAGGGACTCTCAGGTTCACGTCGTGCCTCGTTCCTGGGGAGACGTGTCCCGGGGTGACCGGGGGGGTGTGTCGCAACGAGCACCTGCTCAGTGACCTGCGGAGAAGAGACGGGCGGCGCGGCAACGAGGTGTGCGGGCGGCCCCCGCCTCTTCACGCGGTCGCGGTCGTTGCGGACAACGCGGTGATCCGGCGGCCGTCGTGGGAGTGGGGGACGTTTCGATCCCGTGGTCGCGCCTCACTGTGCGGTGAGCGACCGCGGCCTTACCTGCCGTGAATGGATTCACGGCGTGGGTGGAGGGTAGTGACGGCGCCACAGCCATGTCAACGGTGTTGCGCGCTGCCCTCCGTGAGGGGAAGGGAGGACGCCCGGACCACCAACTCCGGCTCGAAGCGCCCCTCCGCCTCTCCTTCGCTCTCCAGGCCGAGCAGGATCCGGACGGCACTGGCCCCCAGCGCGGCGGACGGGTGGCGAATGGTCGTGAGCGGCACGATCGCGAAGTCGGCGAACTCGATGTCGTCGTAACCGACCAGGGAGAGGTCCTCGGGCACCCGGACCCCGCCTGTGATCAGCCGGTGCAGCAACCCCAGGGCGAGCAGGTCGTTTCCCGCGACGATGCCGTCGGGGATCTCGATCGCCGGGCGCCGGAGCAGCGTGCGTGCGGCTTCCTCGCCCACCTTCGCGGTCTGCACCCTGGTCCGGACGATCTCCAGCGCCACCGGCTCCGGCGACTCCTCGACCGCCCGCCTGACCCCGGTCAGCCGGAGGTCGACGTGAGGGTGCGCACCGCCGATGAAGATCAGGCGCCGGCGGCCCTGTGCGAGCAGGTGCGAGGCCGCCAGATAGCCGCCTTGCTCGTTGTTGCCCGAGATCGCCGGATAGCTGTGCCGGCCGGGCGCGGAGCCGACGAGGACGAACGGGGTGCCCCGGTCCCGCAGCCCGAGCAGTTCCGCGGGTACGTCGCCGACCGGGGCCGCGACGATGCCGCTCACCTGCTGGGACTCGAAGAAGTTGACGTAGGCCCGCTCGCGCGCGAGATCCTCATCGCTGTTGGCCACCAGGACGAAACGGCCGTGTGCGGCGGCCTCGGCCTCCGCTCCGGCCGCGATCTCAGCGTAGATCGGGTTGCCCATGCTGGAGACGAGCAGTCCGAGTGCCAGGCTGTGGCCGACCCGCAGACGCCGCGCCGCGTCGTTGCCCACGTAGCCGAGTTCTTCGGCTGCGGCGAGTACTCGTGTGCGCAGGTCCGGGGAGACGCGGCTGGGCTGCGTGAAGGTGTAGGAGACGGTGGCCCGGGAGACTCCGGCGCGCGATGCGACATCGCCGACCGTGGCGGCGGAGGCGGCCTTCTTCGACGCTGATCCAGAGGGCATCGGCTTCCTCCCAGCAGTACTCATCGGGCTCCTCCCGGCGCGGCGGCGCGAGCCAGGCTAGCGCACCTGTGAATGGAATCACGACGGCGTCCTCGAGCCTCGGGAACGCCTGTCACGACGGCGTCATCGAGCTTCCGGCAACACCATTGACATCCTCGTCGGCCAGGTCGTAGCGTGCCCGACACGTTGTGAATCGATTCACGGTTGAACTTGGCTGAAACCCCTCCCCATCTGCTCACGTCCGGCCGGATCGTGTCCACGCGCCTGTCAGGACGTACCTCACTGCACCTGCGACAGGAGTCCACACGTGGCAGTGCACTACTCCACGAAGGCATCGCCTGACCTGCGCGAACCTGCATCCGTTTCGCCTCGTGGCGAGAAGGGCAAGGCCCGGCGCGGCGTCGGGGTCCGCGCTCCCTGGTGGTTCATCGTGCCGGCGATCGCGATCTACCTATTCGTCGTCGTCGTGCCCAGCGCGCGCGGCGCGGTGTTCTCCTTCACCGACTGGAACGGCCTGCGCGCCGACTGGTCGCTCGTCGGAGCGGACAACTACGCCGCAGTCTTCTCGGACCGCACCGCACAGGACGCGCTGATCAACACCCTGGTCCTGGCGGTGGTGACCATGGTCGCCCAGAATGTCGTCGGGCTACTGCTCGCCCTCGGCGTGAACAGCATGGTCAAAAGCCGCTATCTGCTCCGAGTCGTCTTCTTCGCGCCGGTGGTGCTCACGCCCCTGGTCGCCGGATATGTGTGGAGCTTCCTGCTCTCGCCCAACGGAGCGATCAACGAGGCGCTGCGAAGCGTGGGGATGGACGGCCTCGCGCACGACTGGCTCGGCGACCCGGAGACCGCGCTGTACGCGATCGCCCTGCAGATCGTCTGGCAGTTCGCCGGCTACTCCATGGTGATCTACTTGGCCGGCCTGCAAGCGATCCCCGCCGAACTGCTGGAGGCGGCGACGATCGACGGGGCCGGGCCCTGGGACAAGTTCCGCCGTGTGGTGCTGCCGCTGCTCAACAGCGCGATCGTGATCAACGTGATGCTCACCCTGATCGGTGGGCTCAAGCAGTTCGACCAAGTCATGGCCATGACCGGAGGCGGCCCCGGGGCAGCGACCGAGACGATCTCGACGGCCATCTACAAGAGCGCCTTCACGACCGGTGACTTCCCCTTCTCGATCACGCTGGCCGTCGTCATGACCATGGTCATCGCGGTGCTGGCCGCTGTCCAGTTCCGCCTCTCGCAGAGGAAGGTCTCCTGATGCACGCGCGGTACACCTGGCGGACCCTGCTGCGCGAGATGAGCCTGATACTGCTCGCGCTGCTGTTCCTCATGCCCATCGCCGGCCTGCTCAACGTGTCGCTGAAACCGCAGAACAGCCAGACCAGCACCTTGAGCTTCGCGTTCCCGCCCACCTTCGACAACTACGCGACGGCCTGGAACCAGGCCGCTCTCGGCCCGGCGCTGGCCAACAGCTTCCTCGTCACGGCTCTCAGCGTCGTCCTGATCGTCGCCTTCGCGGCGATGGCCGCCTACCCCCTGGCGCGCGTGACCCGAGGATGGTCCCGCTGGACGTTCTTCTTCTTCATCGGCGGCCTGCTCCTTCCCGCGCAGCTGGCGCTGCTCCCGCTGTACGCCACCATGCGTGACCTCGGCCTGCTCGGCTCCCTCTGGTCGGTGATCCTGATCAACGTCGGGCAGCAGATGCCGTTCTCCGTCTTCCTCTACACGATGTTCCTGCGCGAGATGCCGCTCGACTACGAAGAGGCCGCGCTGCTCGACGGATGCGGCCCGCTGCGGTCCTTCACCACCGTGGTGTTTCCTCTGCTGCGTCCGGTCACCGGCACCGTGGTGATCCTCAACGCGGTCGGTATCTGGAACGAGTTCTTCACTCCACTGCTGTACCTGGGAGGCAGCGGCAACACCACCGCACCGGTGGCGGTCTACGGCTTCGTCGGCCAGTTCATGTCCCAGTGGCCGCTCATCTTCGCTGGTCTGGTGATCAGCGTGATCCCCATTCTGATCCTCTACTTCGCGCTGCAGAAGCACATCATCAAGGGCTTCGCCGGCGGGCTCAAAGGCTAGTGCCGCAACAGGCGCCGTTCGCCCCGTCGCGACGCCCGGCACGCTCCCCCAAAGGGGGTGCCCCACTCGCCGCACCGGCCGGAAGCCCGAGTACGTCCGGTACGAGGGCTTCCGGCCGGCACTCCCCCAGCCTCCGGCCGGGGGGGGACCCCCAGAGCACGCACCGGACGCCGCTCCATACCGGGCGAACGTCGCCTGCCGCGGCACCAGTCGTGCCGGGACTCAACGAAAGCAACCGGAGGTTCTCATGAGATCGACCACAGCGTTCGCGTCCGTATGTCTCCTCGCCCTGACCGCCAGCGGTTGCTCGACCTCAGGGGATGGCGGCAGTGCGACGGGGCAGGTGCTCACGCTGGCCGCCGCGGGCCAGGGCCCGGCCGAGGCTGCGGTCAAGGCCTTCGAGAAGGCCAATCCCGGGGTCGAGGTGAAGACGACGTACGCCCAGGACGATGCCTCCTACCAGCAGCAACTGCGGACCCAGCTGTCCTCGGGAACGGCACCCGACGTGTTTCGCATATGGCCGGGCGGTGGCAGCACCATGGCCGTACGCGACCTGGCCGAGGACGGCATGATGATGGACCTGTCCGGCGAGAGCTGGGCACCCGGCATGAGCGCCGACCTCAAGGCAGTCACCAGCGACTCCGAGGGCAAGGTCAGGGCCGTGCCCGTGACGGTCGGCGCCATCGGCGCGATCTGGAACGACCGGGCACTGGCCAAGAGCGGCCTGGACAAGCCCACGACGTGGAGCGAGGTGCTGGCCTTCTGCGAGGACGCCCGAGCCAAGGATGTCGTGCCGTTCGCGCTCGGTCTCAAGTCCGCCTGGGTCGCCCAGTTGCTGCCGTATTCCCTGGCCTCTTCCCTCGTCTACGGTCCCGACCCCGGCTTCACCCAGAAGCAGAAGGACGGCAAGGCCACCTTCGCGAAGTCGGCTTGGAAGGAGGCCGTCGACAAGGAGTTGGAGATGCGGGACGCGGGTTGTTTCAACGACAGTCCCAACGGTGTCGGATATGACGAGCAGATGCAGATGCTCGGTCAGGGCAAGGCCTTGGGCGCCGTGCACGTGGTGTCCGCGGTGGAGTCGGCCCGCACGTTCGCACCCCAGGGCACCACGTTCTCGATGACTCCGTTCCCTGCGACCGACCAGGCCGGCAGTACCTACCTGCCGGTGTCGGTCGGGATCACGTACGGGATCAACGCCAAGGCCAAGAACCCGGCCCTGGCCAAGAAGTTCATGGCGTTCCTCGCCTCGCCGGAGGGACAGAACCTGTACGCGACCGAGTCCGGGAGCAGTCCCGCGCTCTCCAGCCCCTCCTTCAAGCCCGACGCGTTGCAGCGGCCGGTGCTCAACGCGGTCGAGACGAAGAAGTCCACTGTCTACCCCGACCAGTCCTGGCCGAACGCGAAGGTCCAGCAGGAGCACCTGACCTCGACCCAAGAGTTGTTCAACGGAACGATCAACGTGTCGACGTTGCTCGACCGTATGGACAAGGCGTTCGGTGAGGCCAAGTGACCGTCGCGACCGTTACCGCGGACCCGGCCGTGACCGCGCGGGAGGCATGCCTGTGGATCACACCCAAGATCTTTGACGACCTGCTCGACCCGGCGCCCGGCGTGGCCGCGTTCTTCGACCACCACGCCGACTGGATGGCCGACCGGCCGGTCACGGTGGTCTTCTGCGCGGGCAACGGCGACCACATCCTGAACTACGCGGGTCGCCAGGCATGGGGCGACTGCTTCGACTGGGCCCGCTACAACTGCTTCGCGCTCGCTCCCGGCGGCCCGTCCGCCAGCGCCAGAGCGCACAACCGGGACTGGCTGGCCCGGGTGCGCGACGGGGGTGAGCGCTCGGCCAACCCGTACTCGGCCGGGCCGATGTTCACCCTCTCCGAGCAGCCGATGGACTACCGCACGCTGGACGCGATCTACGCGGCCATTCGCGCGGAGGCCACGCGACGCGGGCTCACGGTGAAACTGCTGGAGTACCTCGAACCCGGGCCCGAGTTCTGCAACAGCGAGTGGAAGACGGTGCGGCACCCGGAGGTGGCCACCGGCACCGCCGACGCCGGCGGGCATCTGGTGGCCGGCGTGATCGATGTGACGGCCGCGCTCAGTGCCGATGACCGGCCCTACGCAGCCTTCCCCGCAGGCATACCCGGTGGGTTGCGGGCCGGGGACTTCGTCGCCGACCAGACGGCCGCGTTCGCCGCCGACTTCGGGCTGGACGGCGTCATGCTCGGCAATCAGTTCGGCCTGGTCGGCTTCTGGCATCCGGACAACGCCCCGCCGCCCACGACGGAGCGGACGGCCGGGATCGAACGGTTCTTCCTACGCCTGCGCGAGGCCATGGGGCAGCGGCAGGTCTACTGGATGGACACCTACTGGCGAGCCGAGGTGGAGCGGTGGGCCTGGGGCATGACCGACACCGCCTACCGTTCACTCGATGCCATCCTGATCAGCACCTTCGCCGTGCTGGTGGAACGCACCGAGATCGTGCCCAACCTGCTGAGCAAGGCCGCGCTGGACGGACCTCGGTTGTTGCTCGGACTTGACTTCGTGGACCCCTGGTACTGGTACCGCACATACCTCGACGACCGGCGCACCTACTCCTACCAACGGGAGGTGCTGTCCGCACACGCAGACGCGGTGGGTGGCGTCTGCTTCTTCGCCAACGACACCTTCGGCCACTTCATCCCGGAGCCCGAGTTGTCCATGACTCTGGAGGTGGTGAGGAAGGCCGATTGCCGCTGACGGACGATGTGCTCGACGCCGGCGTACCCGGCGCCGAGCCTCTGCGACACTCGGCGGCCCCAACTCGCCGTAAGCGGGCCGGTGCGGCCGAGCGTCCTCCAGACGGGCGGCCGGCCGGGGACAGGGCGTAGGACAACCCGCGCTGTTCGAGATGAAGCCGGAAGGAGTGGGGACGCCGTAGCCGTCTTCGTCAGGCACGACCAGCTTCTTGAGCTACCACGCGGCGAGTGTGGCGAGCGGGCCGAGCGCCAGGCGCCGCTTCTCCCGGTGGGCGGTGGCGTCCGGCGCTCCTGCCTCTCGGCAACGGCCCGGGGGGCATCCGTCGTGGCGGATACAACGTCCCGTCCAAGGGGCGGGACGCGGTGCCGCGCCTGGGGAACGACATGTCGTCGGCCACCCGCGCCTCGGGGTGACCGCCTCGTACAGCCGCTCGGCGATCCGCCGCCGCATCGGAAACGCATCCCACAGCCACTGGTGCACGAACTGCCGCAGGGCCCCGCGTTCCCGTCCTGTCCGGCGGACGTTCGGCCATCGGCTGGACCGACTTGCGCCGCCGTCCAGCAGCGGACCCCGCGGACAGGGCTCGCCCCACCGCCGCCGATCCCGTCACGGCAACGGCCGGACCTTCGGCAACGGCGGGCAGGGGGCTGCTTCCGGTTACCAGCGGGGCAGCGTGGCGTCGTAGTCGGGCACGACACGGCGCATGTACCCGGTGTCGTCGCGGCACTCGCGGCCGGAGTCCAGGTAGGCCTGGTGCAGCCGGGTCAGCGCGTCCTCGTCGAGTTCGACACCCAGGCCGGGTCCGGTGGGCACGGGCACGCTTCCGTCGACGAAGCGCACTGCTCCCGGGCGGATCACGTCGCTCGCTGCGTTCCAGGGGTGGTGGGTGTCGCACGCGTAGGTGAGTTCCGGCACGGACGCGGCCAGGTGCACCATCGCGGCGAGGCTGATGCCGAGGTGGGAGTTGGAGTGCATCGACAGGCCGATGCCAAAAGCCTGGCACAGCAAAGCGAGGTCGTGGCTGCGTCGGAGACCGCCCCAGAGGTGGTGGTCGAGCAGGAGAATCTGGACGGCGTCCTGTTCCACCGCGGGACGGATGTGGGACAGGTTCGAGACGACCATGTTCGTGGCGAGCGGGAGCCTGGTCGACTGGGCGACCTGGGCCATGCCCTCGATGCCGGGGGCGGGGTCCTCAAGGTATTCCAGCACATCGGCCAGTTCGCGGGCCGCCTGCTGCGCGGTGGCCACGCTCCAGGCGGCATTGGGGTCGATGCGCAGGGGCAGGTCGGGAAAGGCGTGGGCCAGTGCTTGGACGGCTGCGATCTCGTCGGCGGGAGGGAAGACGCCGCCTTTGAGTTTCAGCGAGCCGAACCCGTACGCGTCGATCATGCGGCGGGCCTGCCGAACGATCCCGTCCGGATCGAGGGCGGGACCCCAGAGGTCGGAGCGTGCGGGGCGGCCGTCCAGGGCCGGGTGCTCGGCCCATTTGTAGAAGAGGTAGGCGCTGAAGGGCACCGCTTCACGTACGGCGCCTCCCAGGAGGTCACTCACCGGCCGGCCGACGAGTTTCCCCTGGGCGTCCAGTGCCGCTACCTCCAGCGGCGCCCAGGCCGCGTCGCGTTCCTCGACGCGGGTGGTGGTGCCGGCCAGCGCCCGGTGGACGGCCTGGCGCGCCGCGGTGGTGGCGAAGACGTCGAGGCCTCGCAGGTGCTGAGCAGCGGTCAGGAGCCGACTGTTCTCCGCCGCGCCTCCGGGGCACTCCCCCAGGCCCACGATGCCGTTCTCCAGTCGGAGCTGCACCACGCAGCGCAGGACCAGTGGCTCGTGTACGCCGGTGCTGTTCAGCAGCGGCGGGTCCTCGAAGGCGATCGGGGTGACTACGACGTCGACAATCTTCATGAACTCTCCAGGGAGACGCGTCGGGGCGTGGGACAACGTTGTCGGGCACGGGCCGGGCGGGCCCTGGGATGAGGGAAACCTCAGGACATTCATGTATGTGTCTGAAGTTCAGATTCTCGACTTGGCGGGAATACGTTAGGAACGATTCATTCCCGCCGTCAAGGGGCCCGGGGCTCCTGAGGATGACCGACGGATGCAGCCCTGGACGGGGCGGGGAGCCGTCGATACGGAAGTCTCCACAGCCCTGGTACGGCGTGGTCAAGAAGGACTTGTCGCAGCGAAAACATGGAGGGCATCGCCGGGGCGTCGAGACGGGCCAGCAAGGAGTGCACCACGGCGTACCCGGGGTAGCGTGGCGCCCGCCACCATCGCGATCCGCTGAGCTGCGGCTTCTGGTGGATGAAGCACCGTAGTTGTCACCGATACAGCGCGCTACCCGTCACCGACAGCGGGCGGAGCCGGGTTGATGTCACCGCCTCCAGTCGCCCCCTTTACCCCAATTGCCCTGGTCGCGTCAGATGCATTCGCTCACTACGTACGGCAGCATCTCTGCGGCTTCAGCCTCGCTGTAGTCGTACTCTCGGAGTTGCTCCAGCGCGCCAGCCATGTCGGCGTTCCCATCACCGTTATCCGCGTATGCACAAACGCGCTGCTGCTCTTGCTCTGTGAGACCCGCCCACCGGTACTCCACCGCGTTGAGATCTGCCTTGCCGACTGACGCCGAAGTCGACGCGGAGGGGGAAGCGCCCTCCACGCCTCGCTTGACGAAAGACGTAGAGGCACGTATGCGTTCCTCCGTATCGAGGTCTCCGACACCCGGGCCGAACGCCGGCCCTCAAACGCGGAGAGACGAGAGGCCCCGCACTCCTCGACGAGAGCGGACGGGGCCTGCTGCTGGTCGAGGCGCTCGCCGACCGTTGGGAGGTGGCCGACCGGGTCGGGCAGGGCGTCGCCCTCCCCGGCAAGACGATCCGGGCCGAGCTGGACCTCATGCCGCGCTGATCGGCCCGCCGCTGCCCGGGCAGTCCCGCCCGTTCTGCCTTCCGGAGGCCCGAGCCTGCCCTCATGGACCTGAACGGGCGGCGGGGGCTCGTATAGAAAGGAATTTTAGGCGGATGGCCGAGAGAAGGAGGTACTCATGCGGACCCGCATGAATGACGGAAGGGGCGAGGAGCAGGAGGTGGGCCGGAGGCGGGTCGGAGGCGCGGCAGCCGTGGGTGGACGTCATGCGATCTCCGCGTCGCCTGGATCGCTGCCGCTGCAACGCAGCGCGGGCAACGCGGCTTTCCTCCAGATCCTCCGCCAGAGCGGCCACCCATGGGCACAGGAACAGCACCGGCACGATGCCGGCTCCGCGGTGCAGCGGTCCGTGGACGGCGCCGGGAAGCGGTGGCGACCGACGGCGTCTCGGGCGACACCCGGCATGCCCCCCGTGCAGCGTGCCAACACGAAGAAGCGGAAGACCGACACTTCCTCCAGGGGCGGTTTCAACGAAGACACCGTCCCCTACGCGCTCATGCGCCCGGTCGCCAAGATCCTGGTGGACGAGTACGGGTGGGAGAGTTATGGCGCCCATGCGAGCCTCACGCTGCATCTGCCGATCCGGAAGGAGGGTGCCACTCCCAAGCAGAAGCTCTCACATGCGGCGGAAAAGATCTATGGTGGGGCTTCCAACGAACGCCCGGCGAGGGTCTTCGATAACAAGCCGCTGCGGGCCATCCGCTGGATCGCTACGACAGCCCTCCGCCGTCATGCGAGCGGCGTCGAGGTGCAGGCGAGTCTTGCCGAAGCCGGAAAGCTCTACATTTCTTCGAACATCAACTCTGTCAATGCCCAGCTGAAGAAACTAGCTGACGAACACAAGACCGTTCGTGAATTCGTAGGCGCGCTTCTGGAGATGGAGGTGAAGGCGGACAAGGCGGGAAGTGACCGCGAGAAGCGCCACGAGCGCCACGCTCGTGAACGGTTGGCGGATCCCGAGGTCCTGTCTAAGGACGACCCGGAGTACGCGGCCAAGAAGGCGGCAGATCGCTGGCCGGAACTTGCCGATCTCCGGGGGCGCACCGTCGATGTGCCCGCCGCTCACGAGGATGACGGCCACCACGCGGAACGGCGCATCGATGAGCACCTTGCCAAGCAGCACCCGGGCGAGGATCGGCCGATGGTCAAGCCCGACAACACCGCAGGCGTCAAACGCCCCTGCGTTGGCTGCTATCTCGCCCTGTACGCAAAGCATCATGACATCACACCCACAACAGTGGGGGCGGCCTGGTTCAGTAAGAATGCTTGGCAGGGAACCGTTGATGAAGCCAAGCTCGCCGATATTGGAAATCTCAAGGCGCTGGCGAAGCAGATCCACATCGCTGTCCGGGCGGCAGGCGGAACAAGTATCACTCTGTGCCGGGACCACAAAACTCCGTCCGGGAAGCCGTGGGATCATGGCACGGACTCCGAATCGGAGAATGAACCTGAAGCGTCTGGAGCGCATCCCACGCAGGAGCTGAACATGGCCGGCATGGGTCTGGGGCGATCACAGGAAATGGAAGAGTAGAACCGTCCGCAGCGACGCACGCCGGGTCTGCCGCACTGAGAGGGTACCCGTGAGTGCTTGCGGTAGGGTTCCGCCAACGGTTGCTGCTGCCCACCGCGCACGCCTACTGATCTTTTCGTACGTTCGGTGGGTGTGGTGGGTGGATGGTCAGGCCGGTATGGGTGAGGAATGACCATGGCAGTCGGGGGTTGGTGGTGATGCGGTGGATGCCTTGCTCGGTGGCGTCGGCGGCATCGGCGAGGTGGTCGCCGGCGAGGTTGGCGAGTTCACGCTTCTTGAGTGAGGACCACAGCAGTCCCACCGGGTTCGGCTCGGGAGCGTAGGCGGGTGATCGTTCCAGGGTGAGCCGGTCCTGTTCGTCGGCCCGGGCCCGCATCGCCCGGCTCCAGTGGGCGGACCGGCCGTCCCGGACCAGGACCACTCGCTCGCCGCGGTAGAACACCTTCATCTGCTCCAGGACCTCGATGAGGGTGGCGGTGTCGTAGCCGCCGGGCTTGAGGGGGAAGCACGGGCGGGCCCCGCGATCGGGGTCGGTGGAGTGGTATCCCAAGGCCCCGGCCATCGACGCACGCTTCCGGTCCAGGCGGTGCCGCAGGAGCGGAGTCTGCCCCCGGGGCGAGGAGGCGCGGCGGATCCGAGGAAGCGGGGAGACACCTGATTCGTCGAGGAAGACGATCCAGGCACGTGTGTTCACGGCCCCTTCTTGATGCGCGGCCACTCGTGCGCGATCCAGCGGGCGATCTCCGGTTCGTCCCGCTCGACCGCCCGCCGCTCGGGCCGCTGCAGACTCCGTCCCAGCCCTCCGGTCAGCAGCCGCCACACCGACGCCCTCGGCAACACCACCCCGGTTGTCCGGGTGACGACCGCGCCGACTCGTTCCAGGGTCCACAGGCCGGCCTCGAAACCATGAGCCTGGGCACCTCGCTCCAACGCGGCCCGCACCATCTCGACCTGGGTGTCGTCCAGCTTGGGTGGGCATCCGGTGGCTGCCCGCCGCCGCAGGGCCGAAGCACCGCCTTGCTCCCACACCCGTCGCCAACGCCGCACACTCTCGGCACACACCCCCACCGCCCTCGCGATCTCCGCATTCGAGACGCCGTCCTCGAACAACCCGACCGCCCGAACACGACACGCCTCCGCCAACTGCGGCCGCGACAAAGGAGGAAGGAAGGAGCCGGCAACCGAAGGGGAAGGCCGATAAGCCATACCGACGGCCTCCCACCCGCACAGCCACCACACCCACCGAACTTACGAAAAGATCAGTAGTCGACGAGGGAGACGGATAATGCCCGCGCTGCTGCTGGACGCCGAGGCCTCCCGCTGCCCGGTGTCCGGACCCCGGCTGGAGCCCGCGATCGTGATGCGGTCCGACCAGCGGGTCCACCTCCCCGGCTCCGGGTGAGCCGGAACGGTCTCACCTACAGGGGTGCCGGCCCGGCGGACCGCGCCCCCGAGCGGTTTCTGTGGCCGCAGGTCACCGGCCCGGAGACCGGCCGCTACCTCTACGCGGACGTCACCCCGGTCAAGCAGCGCCGCGCGATGCAGAGCGCGCACCGGTTGCCGTGCCAGGTCGGGATGGGCCCCCGGCGACCAGGACGTCTACCGGCGTGCTGTGGCTCGTGCCCAAGCGACCGGCACGGCCCAGGACCCGGTCGGCCCGCGGTGGCCGGAGATCAGAACGGCCGAGTCTCTGGTATGCACCTTCCGCGCGCCGCACGCAGCTCGCGACTGTAAGCGGATGGCCGTTTCGGGTACGGCGCCTTCTTCGTTCGCAAGGCGGAGCTCGTCGCCGTCGAGGGCGCCGTGTACCGACCCTCGTCTGCCAGGAGGCTCGAGGCCGTCAAAGGAGCGCTCTGTGAGCTGGACCAGTCCGACGAGGAGGAGCGGGCCGAGAGCTCCATCGATCCGCGCTTTATGCTCGCCCGTCACCTGGGCGGTCGCCGGCAGCGCGCGGGCCACGAGCCGGGGTGCCGCCCTCTCGGCCTCGATGCTGTCCGGGTGTCCGGGTGTCCGAGGAAGAGCGTCAGCCGTGCTTCGCCGTCGGCGGAGGGGTGGATGTGGATGTGCTCCAACTGTTCCTCCGACGCGATCAGTTGGCGGATGTGGACGTCGAGGGCGGGCTCGCCGTGCCACGCCCCGGTGGGTACGGTCGCCGTCATCAGGAACATGCGTTGCGTCCCCGCGAATTTTCTGTGCATCGGACCGCGTACCCCTGAGTAAGGTTGCTCCTGATCGTTTTGGGCTGGGATAGTCCACAAGGCTGCGATTCTGACCGTGCGGCCGCTGGGGGATCTCTGGGGGGAGTTGAGCTGTGGGACAACTGGGTCTCGATGCGGACGCCGAGGCCGTGTACCGGATATTGCTGAAACGGCCCAGGGCGGGGGTCCTGGAGATAGCGGAAGGGCTCGGCTGGCCCGTCGAGCGGGCCACGGCCACTCTGGACAGGCTGGCCGAGTTCACCCTGGTGCAGGAATCCTCCGAGGAGCCGGACAAAGTCCGCCTGGTCAACCCGGAGTTCGGGCTCGCCGGACTCCTCCACCGCCAGGAACAGGAACTGGCCCTGCGCCAGCAGGCCGTCGCCGCGACCCGGCTGGCCATCACGCAGATGCTCACCGAGTACGACGAGGGCCAGGCCGCGCAGGCCGACGAGGTGCGCCGTTACGCCGGACTCGACGCCATCACGTCCCAGATCGAGCGGCTCGCCCACGGCGCGGAGAGCACGATCGAGGTGTTCGCGCCGCGCGGCGGCCAGACGGCGGCGGCCCTGAAGGCGGCCCGTCCGCTCGACCAGTCGGCCGTCGAGCGCGGTGTGCAGGTGCGCTACATCTACCTGGACTCGGTCCGCAACGACCCGGCGACGCTGACCTACGCACGCTGGCTGCAGGACATCGGCGGCGAGGTGCGGGTGCTGCCCCAACTGCCGCTGCGGATGATCATCTACGACCGCCGGGCCGCGATCGTGCCCACGGACCCCGAGGCCGCCGCGCGGGGCGTGCTGGTGCTGCAGGGCGCGGGGGTCGTCACCGCCCTGGTCTCGCTCTTCCAGCAGACCTGGGAACAGGCTCAGCCGCTCGGCAGGAGCAGAAGGGTGACTCCTGACGGGCTCGCCCCGCAGGAACAGGCCGTCCTCGACCTCCTCTTCGAGGGCCACACCGATGATGTGGTCGCCCGCAAGCTGGGAGTGTCGGTGCGTACGGGACGGCGTATCACCGCCGATCTGATGGCGCGGCTCGGGGCACGCAGCCGCTTTCAGGCGGGGGCACTGGCCATGGAGCGCGGGTGGCTGGGCCCCGGCGGCGCGGGCGAGAGCGACGCCGGCGCCGACGCGAGCGAAGCCTGACCCGAGGCGCCTGTGGATGCCGGGCCCCCACGGCGCGCGGACGACGCCGCCGAGGGCGGTGGGCACGGGACCCACCGCCCCGCGGACACCCCCGCCGGCCACCGCCACGCGGCTCACCGCGTGTGCGCCGGTACGTCGCGCGGGGAGTTGACCGCGTCGGGGACGGGCATGCCCGCGAGCGCGAGCAGGACGGACTCGGCGGCCCGGGCGCCGGCCCGTTCCTGCACCTCGGGGGTGCTCGCCCCCAGGCGCGGTGTCGTGATCACGTTGTCGAGGCCGGACAGCGGGGAGTCCGTGCGGGGCTCCTGGGCGTAGACGTCCAGGGCGGCGCCCGCGATCCGGCCCTCTTTCAGGACCGCGTACAGCTCCCCCTCGTCGACGATGCCGCCGCGCGCCGCGTTCACGAGGCGCAGATCCGGCCGTACGCGCCGGAGGGCGTCGAAGCCGATCAGGCCGACCGTCCGTCCGGGTCGGTGGTCGTGAGCAGAGCGAGACGGCCCGGCTCGCCGGGCTCGGACAGCAGTGCCGCGAGCTGGAAGGCGCCCGTGGCCGCGGCGGTCTCGCCGAGCAGCGCCACGGAGGCCGTGCGACCGCGCACCGGGGCGTCGAACAGGGCCTCGTGCACGCGTCGCTCCTGCGCGCCCGCCGTCCCGGGGGCGTCGCCGGGCAGGGCTGCCCAGACGTCCCCGGGGGAGACGCCCGCCTCCGCGAGTGCGGCGTGCACCGTCGCCGTGAGGACCTCCGTGACGTCGTCGCGCGGCGCCACCCGGTGGTGGACGGGCAGGATCTCGGCCAGCGGCTCGCCCGTGGCGGTGTCGCCCGCTTCGAGGAGCACCAGCACACAGCCCTCGCCGAACACCACGTCGCCGCTGCGTGCGTGAGGTGGGCGCGGGTCGCCGAGTGCTCCTCGGCCGAGCCGGCGAGCACCCGCCGGGCCCGTCCGTCGGCGAGCAGCCGACGGGCGCGGTCCAGGGCGACGAGGCCCGAGAGCCGGCCGGCCGCGACGGTGGAGTTGGGGGCCCTTGAGCGAGTGGTGGATCGCGCCGTCCGAAGCGAACCTGTTCATCGCCGTGTTGGGCGCCTTCGACGGCGGCACGTCGATGGGGCGGTCGCCTTCGAGGGGGCCTTGGTGAACTCCATGAACCCCTGGATGCTCCCGGTCGCCGTGCTGAGCACGACACCGGTGCCGAGGTCGCCGTCCGGCCCGGCCCGGGGTGCGCCGGACGGCGCCTGTGCCTCGTTCCCGGCAGGCCCGGCGGCGAGCAGTTCGCGCACCGCCACGCGGTGAGGCCGGTGAGCCGGTCCATGCCCCGGGTGCCGGCCCGGCCGAGCGCCTCGCGGATCTCGAAGCCGGGGACGATCCGGGCGGTCGCGGCGGGCTGCGCCGTCCACTCCTCCGGTGTCGCGGACCGTGCCGGCGCGGTGCGGCCGGTGCCGTACGGCGACACGGCCGACCAGGCGGTGACGACCGCGGTACTCATCGGACGTACTCCTCTCGGGGGCTTTCGTGGTGGCCGAGCAGGACGACGGCGTTGTTGCCGCCGAAGGCCAGGCCGTTGTTCTGCACGATCCGCACGTCCGCGGGTAGGGACGCGTTCGGGACGACGTCGACGTCGCAGGCCGGGTCGGTGGTGCGGTGGTCGGCCGTCGGCGGGACGAACCCGTGGCGGACGGCGAGCGCCGACGCGATGGCGCCCAGGGCGCTGGCCGCGCCCATGGTGTGGCCGATCACCGCCTTGATGCCGACGGTGCGCGGCGGCCGGTCCCCGTACACCTGGCGGATGGCGGCGACCTCGGTGGTGTCGTTGGTCGGGGTGCCGGTGCCGTGCGCGGAGATCAGGCCGACCTCCTCCGGTTTGACGGAGGCGTTCTCCAGGGCGCGCCGATCAGGCTCACGGCCAGGTCCAGGCGTCGCCGCAGGTCGCCCGAGTACTCCTTGACGGGCTTGTCCGCGGCGGCCTCCAGCTCGAACTGCGTGAGGAGTCCGGCGGCCCGGGCCCGTGCGCCGGCGCGGCCGAGTCGCAGCAGCCCGCCGAGCAGGACCAGGTTCTCGCGGCCGGTGAGAAGCTCATCGACGGCGGCGTACTGCCCGGCGAGACCGATCCGGCGGCGCACCTCGCGCCGCTGCCGCACGACGTCGAAGCCCGCGACGCGATCCGTGCCGGCGTCGGGCTCCAGCAGGGTGGCGAGCGTGCGGACCGTGGTGGTCCTGCCCGCGCCGTTGGGCCCGAGCAGACCGAGCACCGTTCCCGCCTCGACCGACAGGCCCACACCGTCCAGGGCGCGGTGGCCGCCGTAGTGCTTCGTCAGGCCGTCGGCCTCGATCGCGGTGTTCACGGAGTCCCCCCTTTCCTACCACTGATGAATGACGTGCATGACGTGCATGCGCTGTACGGCTGAATGCACCGAGCGCATGAACGGGTGAATGACCGAACGACTGTGGCGCAGAAGGAACGTAACCGCCCCCGGGTTCCGCGGGCGCTGGCAGGATCCTGCCGAGGCATCCAACTGACATGCTCGACAGGGGAATCGGGTCCCGCCGGATACCTATCGTGAGGAACGTGGCTGATCAAAGGTCCGCACAGACGTCCCATTGGGAGAGGTAATGGCAAGGCAACGAAATCTGGCGGCTTCGCTGGGTGCCTGGAGCGCCCGGCACCGCAGGACCGCGCTTTTCGGATGGCTCTTCGCCGTCATCGCGCTCACGGTGCTGGGCGGCCTGGTGGGCCAGAAGAGCCTGACCGAAGCCGACTACGGCACGGGCGAGTCGGGCCGCGCCGCCCGGCTCCTCGTCGACGCCGGCATCAAAACCCCGGCGCCCGAGATGGTCCTCGTCCACAGCGACGGACTGACCGCCGACGACCCCGCGTTCAAGAAGGCCGTCACCGACGCCATCGCCGCCGTGGACGGCACGCGCCTCGCGCAGAACATCGGCGACCCCTACCGGACCGGCGCCGTCTCGCAGGACCGGCACGACGCGCTGATCCAGTTCGCCGTGAAGGGCGACCCGGACACGGCCGCCGACCGCATCCAGCCGGTCGTCGACGCGCTGGCGAAGGCCGACGACGCCCACGCGGACGTGACGCTGGGCCAGTACGGCGCCGCCAGCGGCCTCAAGGGCATCAACGACTCGCTCGGCGAGGACTTCACCCGCGCCGAGTTCACCGCCGTGCCCGTCGCCCTCGGCATCCTGCTCGTCGTGTTCGGCGCGCTCGTGGCCGCCGTCCTGCCGCTGGTCCTCGCGATCACCGCCTGCGTCGCCGCGATGGGCCTGCTCGCGCTGTCCAGCCAGCTCGTCCCCGTCGACTCGATGACCAGCTCGGTGCTGCTCCTCATGGGCCTCGCCGTCGGCGTCGACTACTGCCTGTTCTACATCCGCCGCGAGCGCGAGGAGCGCGCCGCCGGCCGCGACAAGGAGAGCGCGCTGCGCATCGCGGCCGCGACCTCCGGCCGCTCGGTGCTGATCTCCGGCCTGACCGTGGCCGTCGCCATGGCCGGCATGTTCCTGTCCGGCCTCACCGTCTTCGAGGGCTTCGCCGTCGCCACGATCGAGGTCGTGCTGATCGCGGTCCTCGGCTCCATGACGGTGCTGCCCGCCGTGATGGCGATGCTCGGCGACCGCATCGACGCCGGCCGGATCCCCGGCCTGCGCCGCAGGACGCGGGTGCGCGCCGCCGGCCAGAAGCCGGGCCGGCTGCTCGGCGCCGTGCTGAAGGCGCCCGCCGTGTTCGCGGTCGTCGGCATCGCGGCCCTGCTCGCCCTCGCCTCGCCCGCGCTGTCCATGAAGACGGAGAAGCTGGGCTTCGACCAGCTGCTGCCCGCCGACAACGTCACCGCGCAGACGGCCAAGCGGATCGAGAAGGTTTTCCCCGGCGCGCCCGCCCCGGCCCAGATCGTCTTCGAGACCGACGACATCGGCTCCGCCGCGGCCACCGCCGCCATCGCCGACTTCAAGAAGCAGGCGCTGGCCTCCGGCCACGTCAAGAACCCCGTCGAGGTGACCGTCCACAAGGACGAGAACATCGCCGTGATCAACGCGCCGCTCGCCGGCGACGGCCGGGGCGCGACCTCGGTCCGCGCCCTGGAGCGGCTGCGCGACGAGATCATCCCGGCCACCCTGGAGAAGGACGGCGCCGCCCGGGCGCCGGTCGGCGGCGACCTGGCCTTCTCCACCGACTACAACGACCAGCTCAAGTCGTCGATCGTGCCCGTCTTCGCCTTCGTGATGGGCATCAGCTTCCTGCTGATGCTGCTCTGCTTCCGCTCCCCGGTCATCGCGATCACGTCGATCCTCCTCAACCTCCTGTCGGTGGCGGCCGCCTACGGCGTCATGACCGCCGTCTTCCAGAAGGGCTGGGGCGACGGCCTGGTCGGGACGACCGCCGTCGGCGCCGTCGAGTCCTGGATGCCGCTGTTCGTCTTCGTGGTCCTGTTCGGCCTGTCGATGGACTACCACGTCTTCGTGGTCTCCCGGATCCGCGAGGCCCACGACAGCGGCGCCGGCAACCGCTCGGCCGTCGCCCACGGCATCCGCTCCACCGCCGGTGTCGTCACCAGCGCCGGGCTGATCATGGTGGCCGTGTTCGCGGTCTTCGGCACGCTGTCCATGCAGGACTTCAAGCAGCTGGGCGTGGGCCTGGCCGTGGCGGTCCTGCTCGACGCCACGCTCGTGCGCGCCGTCCTGCTGCCCGCCGTGATGGTCCTGCTCGGCCGGTCCAACTGGTGGCTGCCCGGCTGGCTGACGTGGCTGCCGCAGCTCTCGCACGGTGAGGAGGAGCCGGCCCCGACCCCCGCCCAGCGCTCCGCCCCGCAGCGGTCCGGGCCCGCGCAGAACGAACACACCCTCGCCGGGCGCTGAGCCGGCCAGGCCTGCCCGGCCGGGCGGACCGCACCCTTCTTTCCTCTCCACCGATTTCCCAAGGGCCTTCACCCGTGTACGAGTTCAGCGTCATCGGCGGCAAGACCGCGCGCGAGATCATCGTCTCCTCGCGACAGGACACCGCCGATGCCGTCCGCGACACCCACCTCGCCCACCACGCCGGCGACTCGGTCACCCCCGACAACTGCTTCCTGCGCTTCCCCGAGAAGCCCGACGCCCGCATCATCGCGTTCCCCGCGCACCTGGGCACCGACGTCTCCGGCACCAAGTGGATCAGCAGCTTCCCGGCGGACATCCGGCGCGGCATCCCCCGCGCGTCCGCGGCCCCGCTGCTCAACGACTACGAGACGGGCCACCCCTTCGCCTGCCTGGAGGCCTCGCAGATCAGCGCCGCCCGCACGGCCGCCTCCGCGCTCTTCGCGGCGGATCGGCTGACCGGCGGGCGCACCGCCGGCAAGCCGTCCGTCGCCGGCGCCGGCATCATCGCCCGCAACATTCTGGAGTTCTTCGCGGCCCGCGGCCGGCAGGCCGGCGCCGTCCGCGGCCGACGCGTGATCACCACGCTGCCCGGCGGCCAGGCCGACCGGGCCCCTCGGCCGCGACTTCGTCGCCGGCGCCCCGAACCGGTGCCGGGTCGCGGACTTCACCCACATGAAGACCTGGGCAGGTGTCGACCACGTCGCCTTCGTCGTGGACACCTTCTCCCGCCGGATCGTCGGCTGGTCCGCGGCCACCGTGAAGGAGACGGTCTTCGCGCCGGACGCCCTGGAGATGGCACTGCGGCAACGCGGCCGGGGCCAACGCTCCGTTCGTCCTGGCGAGTTGACACATCACTCGGATGCCGGGTCGCAGTACACGAGTTTCCGGCTCGCCGGCCACCTGGAGGCCGCCGGCATCGCCGCCTCCCTCGGGCCGGTCGGCGACGCCCACGACAACACCCTGACGGAGAGCACGATCGGCCTGTTCAAGACCGAGCTGATCAAGCCCCGGCGGCCCTGGAAGACGCTGTCCGACGTCGAGCTCGCCACCGCCGAGTGCGTCGACCGGTACAACCACCGGCGACTCCACGGTGGGACAGGCCACGTCCCACCGGTCGAATACGAGAACAACCACTACCTCGCAACCACGGAACCCCAGATCACACCCAACGTCCGAGATCTCCATCGAACCCGGAACGGTTCAACCCGCCCTTCGTCGTTCTGACGTCGATGACCCGGTGAAACGGGAGGAATACGTGATGACCGTGCTCGACGAGCGGTCGTGGGCCGACGCGGCGGCGAGGAAGAGCCGGGCAGGATGCCGGATCCGGCCCCGGAGCAGAAGACGTCCTGCGGAACCGTCGTCCGCCTGATTCACCCACCGCCGCGTCCGGAGGCTTTGTCAGGGCCCGTCGCTCAGCCGGCGTACCCCATGCGGTGGCTGATCTCCTCGGCGCCTTTGAGCAGGACGGGGGCCAGCTCGTGGATACGCTGCTCGGTGAGGCGGTACGCGGGGCCGGAGGCGCTGAGGGCGGCGATGACCTCACCGGAGTGGGACCGGATCGGAGCCGCCACGGCGTGCAGCCCGATCTCGAGTTCCTCCAACGTCACCGCGTAACCGCGCTTCCGCGCCTCCGCGAGGTCCTTCTCCAGTGCGGTCTCGGAGGTTGTCGTGTGCGGCGTCAGCTTCCGCGTCCCGGACGCCGTGAGTGCCGCGGCGCGGTCTTCCGCCGACAGGTGGGCCAGCAGGACCTTGCCGCTGGACGTGGCGTGCAACGGCGTGAGCTGTCCGACCCAGTTGTGGGTACCGATCGCGCCCGGGCCGCGCACCTGGTACAGGTTGACCGCGTAATGCTCTTGCAGGACGGCGATGTTGACGGTCTCGCCGATCTCCTCGCTGAGCCGCTCGCACACCGCCCGGCCCTGCTGGGTGAGGTCGAGACGGTCCGTGACCGCGCCCGCCAGGCGCACGATCCCGAAACCGAGCCGGTACTTGCCCCGCTCGGTCGCCTGCTCGACGAGCCCGCGCGCCTCGAGTGCTCCGAGCAGGCGGAAAGCGGTCGACTTGTGGACGTCGAGCTCGGCGGCAACCTCGCTCACGCCTGCCTCCGCGCGCTGAGCGAGGATCTCCAGGACGCTGACGGCGCGGTCCACGGACTGCACCCCGCCCGCCGTGGCACCCGATGCCTCGCCGTCTGCCGTGTAGTTGCCCATGGCGCAACTATACGACTGGTCTTCGAGGCCCTGTGAGGTGTGGAAGGAACGTGCAAAACCTTGTGCGGGTGGCCTTGACGCCGCCACGGAATGGATATTTCGTTGCGCTTGAGGGAACGCGTTCTTTGAAGCGCAACCCTGTTGTGAGGCGTCCACCGTGATGGCACCGCCCAGGTCGGTCCCGGTACGGGTCCCCGGAACCCGTACAGCCGAAAGGGTCACGGTCGTGAGCCGCACAGTTCCCCGTCCCCCAGCCCGGGAGCTCACATGTCCATCAGTGCCATCGACGAGGTGCCGCTGAACACGTTCCATCGCAAACTCACCTGGGCCTGCGCCGGAGGTCCGTTCCTGGACGGTTACCTGCTCAGCATCATCGGTGTCGCACTGATCGGCATGAGCGACGAGCTGAACCTGAGCATCGGGGAGGAGAGCCTCATCGGCGCCGCCGCCCTGGTCGGCATCTTCATCGGGGGGCTGTTCGGCGGTATCGCCACCGACAGGCTGGGCCGTGAGGCGATGTACACCATCGACCTGATGATCCTGGTCGGCGTGTCGGTGCTGTCGGTGTTCTCCACCGAGGGCTGGCAGCTCGTGGTGCTGCGCTTCGTCCTCGGCGTGGCGATCGGAGCCGACTACCCCATCGCGACCTCACTGCTGGCTGAATGGGTGCCGAACCGGCACCGCGGCCGGTTGCTCGGAATCCTCATCCTCGCCTGGTACGTCGGTGCGGCGGCCGCCTATGTGGTCGGTTACGTCATGGCCGAGATCGGTGGCGCCGGTACCTGGCGGTGGATGCTCGCCTCCGGAGCATTGCTGAGCGCGGTGGTCCTGCTGATGCGGATCGGTACACCCGAGTCGCCGTTGTGGCTGGTGAACAAGGGGCGCACCGCCGATGCCCAGAAGTCGATCGAGCGAGCCCTGGGCCGTACCGTCCCGATCGATGAACTGGTCGCCGCGGCGGCCGCCGAACGGTCCGTGGAACGGCACCGGTTCCGTGACCTGTTCCAGGGCGTCCATCTGCGGCGGACGCTGTTCTGCGGGCTGTTCTACATGTGTCAGATCACGCCGATGTTCGCCCTGTACACCTTCGGGCCGACCATCCTGGGATCCTTCGGTCTCGGTGAGGGCAATGCCGGCAACCTCGGTTCGGCGCTGATCAGCGCCGTGTTCGTGCTGGGCTGTCTTCCCGCGCTGCGTCTGGTGGACCGGGTGGGGCGCCGTCCCGTCATCGTGTGGTCCTTCGCCTTGATGGTGATCCCGCTCGCGGTGCTCGGCGGCGGGGAGTCGCTTCCCGTCGCGGTGGTCGTCGCCTGTTTCTGTACCTACGCCCTGCTCTCCGGCGGCCCCACGGTACTGGAGTGGACCTATCCCAACGAGCTGTTCCCCACCGGCATCCGGGCCACCGCGGGCGGCGTGGCCACCTCGATCAGCCGCATGGGCGCCGCCGCGGGCACCTTCCTGCTGCCGATCTCCCTGAGCAGGCTGGGCGTCGGCACGACCATGCTGATCGGCGCCGGTATCACCCTGGTCGGCTGGGTGGTGTCCCTGGCGTGGGCCGAGGAGACACGGGGTCGCACGCTGGCGGAGACCAGTGCCGCCCCGGCCGGCTCGCCACCGCCCTCGGCGGCCGACGGGAAACACGGAGCCGACGTGCGGGAGAACGACCTCGAGCGGTCCTGACGCCGTACGCGCCGGGCGGCCGGGCCGGCCGTTGCCGCAAACCATTCACCGGTCGTCGCGGGGCCTCCGTCGACCGTCTCCCGCGGGACGTACTCGCGGCATGTTCGCAATTCCCTCCCCCCCTCACGGAGTATGGCGTGGCAATCAGCGTCTTCGACCTGTTCTCCATCGGCATCGGTCCGTCCAGCTCGCACACGGTCGGCCCGATGCGAGCCGCCCGGATGTTCGCCGTCCGGCTGAAGGAGGACGGTCTGCTCGCCCGGTCCGCCGCGGTGCGGGCGGAGTTGTTCGGCTCGCTCGGCGCCACCGGCCACGGCCACGGCACCCCCAAGGCGGTGCTGCTCGGCCTGGAGGGCAACGAACCGCACACGGTCGACGTCGCCCGGGCCGAGCTGGACGTCGAGCGAATCCGCGGTACCAAGCGAATCCGCCTCCTCGGTACCGGGATCGGGCCGGACCACGAGATCGACTTCGACGTCGACACCCAACTGGTTCTCCACCGCCGGCGTTCGCTGCCGTACCACGCCAACGGCATGACGCTGTGGGCGTACGACGCGGACGGGCAGCCGCTGCTGGAGAAGACGTACTACTCGGTCGGCGGCGGCTTCGTCGTGGACGAGGACGCGGTGGGCGCGGACCGCATCGTGCTCGACGACACGGTGCTGAAGTACCCCTTCCGCACCGGCGACGAGCTGCTGCGCCTGACCCGGGAGACGGGCCTGTCGATCTCCGCACTGATGCTGGAGAACGAGCGGGCGTGGCGCACCGAGGAGGAGATCCGCGCGGGTCTGCTGGAGATCTGGCGCGTGATGCGGGCGTGCGTGGACCGCGGCATGTCCCGGGAGGGCATCCTGCCGGGCGGCCTGAAGGTCCGCCGCCGCGCCGCCGCCGCGGCACGGGCGATGCGCAGCGAGGGTGATCCGGCGCTCCGCGCGATGGAGTGGGTGACCCTCTACGCGATGGCCGTGAACGAGGAGAACGCGGCCGGCGGCCGGGTCGTCACGGCGCCGACGAACGGCGCGGCGGGCATCATCCCGGCGGTCCTGCACTACTACATGAACTTCGTGCCCGGCGCCGACGAGGAGGGCGTGGTCCGCTTCCTGCTGGCGGCCGGCGCGATCGGCATGCTGTTCAAGGAGAACGCCTCCATCTCCGGCGCCGAGGTCGGCTGCCAGGGCGAGGTCGGCTCCGCCTGCTCGATGGCGGCGGGCGCGCTCGCCGAGGTGCTGGGCGGCAGCCCCGAGCAGGTCGAGAACGCCGCCGAGATCGGCATGGAACACAACCTGGGCCTGACCTGCGACCCCGTCGGCGGCCTCGTCCAGATCCCGTGCATCGAGCGCAACGGCATGGCCGCGGTCAAGGCGGTCACGGCCGCCCGGATGGCGATGCGCGGCGACGGCTCGCACAAGGTGTCCCTCGACAAGGTCATCAAGACCATGAAGGAGACCGGCGCCGACATGAAGGTCAAGTACAAGGAGACGGCGCGCGGCGGGCTCGCGGTCAACGTCATCGAATGCTGAGGACGGGAGTCCAGGGGCGCAACGCCGTGCCGGCGCCCGGGCTCACGCTCGTCGACTTCCTGTGCGGGGCGATGTGATCATCTCCGTAACGATGGGTGTACGGGACTTGACCTATCGGCACCGATCGGGAAACTGTTGCACATCGAGCTTTCGGTTGCGTGTCGCGCACTGCGGTGTGCAGGTCCGGCGCGGCCGGGGACGTCCCCCTCCCGCCCCCTCCCTCCTCCCATGCCCCGTTCGGAAGGTCTCCGATGAGTACCCCTGCGACGAAGAAGCCGAGTTCGACCACGGCCCGGCTCGATCCGGCCGTCCTCTACATCTCCGTGACGCTGTCCGCCCTCTTCGTGGCGTGGGGAGTGTTCTTCACGGACAATCTCGCCGCGGTGGCCGAGGTATCGCTGGGGCGGATCATCGAGAACTTCGGCTGGCTCTTCGTCCTGGCCAGTTCCGGGTTCGTCCTGCTGGCGGTCGTGCTGGCGTTCAGCCGGTTCGGCCGGATCCGACTGGGCAAGGACACCGACCGTCCGGAATTCAGTACCGCCTCCTGGGTGGCGATGATGTTCAGCGCCGGCATGGGGATCGGTCTGATGTTCTACGGCGCGAGTGAACCGCTCATGCACTTGGCCAGCCCGCCGCCCGGCACGGCCAAGGCGGGCACGGACGACGCGGCCCGCGTGGCGCTGGAGTACTCGTACTTCCACTGGGCGGTCCATCCGTGGGCGATGTACGCCGTCGCCGGTCTCGCCCTCGCCTACTTCGGATTCCGCAAGGGCGGCAGCAGTCTGATCAGTTCCGCCTTCCGGCCCCTGCTCGGCGACCGGGTGAACGGGCCGCTGGGCAAGTCCATCGACATCCTGGCCGTCTTCGCCACCCTCTTCGGCTCCGCGGTCTCCCTGGGGCTCGGCTCGTTGCAGATCAACCACGGACTGAACGAGCTCTGGGGGATCGCGAACTCCACCGGGCTGGCCGTCTCGATCATCGCGGTGCTCACCGTCCTGTTCGTCGTCTCCGCCCTTTCCGGGGTGCATCGCGGCATCCAGTGGCTGAGCAACGGCAACATGATCCTGGCCGGTGTCCTGCTGCTGTTCGTCTTCGTCGTGGGTCCCACGGTGTTCATCCTGAACAGCCAGACCCAGGCACTGGGCGGCTACCTGGCCTCGCTCCCGGAGATGAGCTTCAGGACGGGTGCCTTCGGCGGCGGCGACTGGCTCTCCGGCTGGACGATCTTCTACTGGGCGTGGTGGATCTCCTGGACGCCGTTCGTGGGCACGTTCATCGCGCGGATCTCCCGCGGCCGCACGATCCGGCAGTTCATCATCGGTGTGATCGTCGCGCCGAGCGCGGTGAGCGTCGTGTGGTTCGCGGTCCTCGGCGGCACCGCGCTGAACCGGGAGATGCACGGCGGCCGGCTGTCCGCGGCGGTCGCCGAGGGCGAGGAGGCGGGCCTGTTCGCCACCTTGCAGACGCTGCCCTGGTTCACCATCACCTCGGTCCTGGTGATCGTCCTGGTCGGCCTGTTCTTCGTCAGCGGCGCCGACGCGGCCTCCGTGGTGCTGGGCATGCTCTCCTGCCGGGGCAGCATGAGCCCCAGTCGCCCCGTCGTGATCCTCTGGGGCGCGCTGACCGGCCTGGTCGCGGCCGTCCTGCTGCTGGCCGGAGGCTTGGAGGCGGTCAAGCAGGTCGCCATCATCGCCGCGTTCCCGTTCCTGTTCGTGATGATCGGCATGTGTGCCTCCCTGGTGAAGGCGCTGCGCGCCGAACCGAGGGGCGAACGGGTGCCGGAGGCCGTGGACCTCGCCGTCGGCGACGAACGGGCGCCGGACGACGGTGCGCGGCCGGCCGGGGCGGTGGATCCGCAGGTCACCGGCTGAGCCGTCGGGAGAGACGAGAACCGGCCGGAACAGGGCGCGCACGAGGGCCGCATCCCGGGGATGCGGCCCTCGTGCGCGCCCGCTCGCGTGGAGGCGGCCGAGTACGGCTCACCCGGTGACGGTCGGCCCCTTGACCTCCCACCTCCCTTTCCCCGATGCTCAGTTGCGCATAACGGTGCGTGTGCCGGATTGAGCAACGCATAGTCGAGAGCTCTCGCCAGAGGAGTACCCCATGGCCCACGAGGTTCGTGCCGTCGTCGCCCGCGAGAAGGGCGCCCCGGTCTCCGTCGAGACGATCGTCGTCCCCGACCCCGGTCCGGGGGAGGCGCTCGTCGCGATCGAGGCGTGCGGCGTCTGCCACACCGACCTCCACTACCGGGAGGGCGGCATCAACGACGAGTTCCCCTTCCTGCTCGGGCACGAGGCCGCAGGTCGCGTCGAGGCCGTCGGAGAGGGGGTCGCCGGCGTCGAGCCGGGTGACTTCGTCATCCTGAACTGGCGTGCGGTCTGCGGGAAGTGCAGGGCGTGCAGCAAGGGCAAGCCCTGGTACTGCTTCGCCACGCACAACGCGAAGCAGCCGATGACGCTGCTCGACGGCACGCCGCTCTCGCCCGCGCTCGGCATCGGCGCCTTCGCGGAGAAGACGCTGGTCGCCGCGGGACAGTGCACCAAGGTCGACCCGGCGGCTCCGGCGGCCGCCGCCGGCCTGCTGGGATGCGGTGTCATGGCGGGCTTCGGCGCCGCCGTGAACACCGGCGCCGTCGGCCGTGGGGACTCCGTCGCCGTCATCGGCTGCGGCGGGGTCGGCATGGCCGCCGTCGCGGGGGCGAAGCTCGCCGGCGCCACCAAGGTCATCGCCGTCGACGTCGACCGGCGCAAGCTGGAGCGGGCCGTGAGCATGGGCGCCACCCATGTGATCGACGGCCGGGAGACGGACGTCGTGGAAGCCGTGCGCGAGCTGACCGGCGGCAACGGCGCGGACGTGGTCGTCGACGCGGTCGGCCGGCCCGAGACCTACAAGCAGGCCTTCTACGCCCGCGACCTGGCCGGCACGGTCGTCCTGGTCGGCGTGCCCACGCCGGAGATGACCGTGGACCTGCCGCTGCTCGACGTCTTCGGACGCGGTGGCGCGCTGAAGTCCAGCTGGTACGGCGACTGCCTGCCCTCGCGCGACTTCCCGGCGCTCATCGACCTGTACCTGTCGGGGGCCTTCGACCTGGACGCGTTCGTCACCGAGACCATCGGCCTGGGTGACGTGGAGAAGGCGTTCGAGAAGATGCACCACGGTGACGTCCTGCGCTCGGTCGTGGTGCTGTGATGGCCGGCACCGTCCGTATCGAGCACCTCGTCACCAGCGGCACCTTCAGCCTCGACGGCTCCACCTGGGACGTCGACAACAACGTCTGGATCGTCGGTGACGACAACGAGGTCGTGGTCGTCGACGCGGCGCACGACGCCGACGCCGTCCTGGCGGCCGTCGGCGACCGCCGTCTGACGGCCGTCGTGTGCACCCACGCCCACGACGACCATGTGAGCGCCGCCCCGGCCGTCGCGGACGCCACGGGCGCCCCCGTCCTCCTGCACCCCGACGATCAGGTGCTGTGGCAGCTGGCGCACCCGGACCGGCGGCCCGACGGTGCGCTCGCCGACGGCGAGGAGCTGAAGGTCGCGGGCATCGGCCTCCGGGTCCTCCACACGCCCGGACACGCCCCGGGGGCCGTGTGCCTGTACGCACCCGAGCTGGGAGCCCTGTTCAGCGGCGACACCCTGTTCGCCGGAGGACCCGGCGCGACCGGGCGCTCGCACAGCGACTTCGGCACGATCATCACGTCGATCCGTGACCGGCTGCTGGCGCTCCCGGGGGAGACGACCGTCCACACCGGCCACGGCGAGTCGACCAGTATCGCCGCGGAGGCCCCGCATCTCGCCGAGTGGGTGGCCCGCGGCCGGTGACGCGGGCCCGGCCACGCCCCGTCGGGGCGCTCGACTGCCGTGTCGTTCCTTCGGACGGCACCCGCAGCCGAGCGCCCCGATCCGGCCCCACTGCGGCCGGCCCCCGTCCCTTCACCGGCCGCCCCCGTCCCTTCGCCGGGGGCCGCCGTGTACGGCCTCGCCCCGCCGGCCCGCTTCGGCGGGCTCGTCGCCCCCGGCCTGTGCGACGTGACCGGCGACCCCACCGCCCAGGAGACCACTCCCCCGCCGCCCCGGAGACCGCTCCCCCGCGGCCCCTACCGCGGTGGCGTCGGCCGGTCCGACGCCGGCCGGAGGACCGGTGAACCGGCCGTGGGCATCCGCGCGGCGCTCGGCGACGGCCGCTTCGTCCGCGCGCCCCGACTCCCCTGTGCCCGCACGGATTTGGGCGGTTCCCCGCCCCGCCGCCCGCCACCGTGCCTCACTCGGCCGCGACTCGTGCTTCCCCGCCTCTCCGTGCCTTGACAGGGGTTCGTGGCCGTCTCACACTGACGTTGCGGTCACCGCAATCCGTTTCGCTATACGCACCGAGGTGTCATGATGATTCCCGCGTGCCGTCTCGCGGATCTGCCGCGAGGAGAGGCTCACCGGCTCGACATCGATCCGCCGGTCTCGGTCTTCCACACCGACGACGGCGAGGTCTTCGCCATCGACGACACCTGCACCCATCAGGACGCCTCGCTCGCCGACGGCTGGCTGGAGGGCTGCGAGGTGGAATGCCCGCTCCACGCTTCGACGTTCGACCTGCGGACCGGAGCCGTCGACGCTCCGCCGGCCAAGCTCCCCGTCCGGACGCACGAGGTCGTCGTCCAGGACGGCATGATCTACGTCCGGCTGTCCACGGAGGCCCCCAACCTGCCGCCCTGTGTCGCGGCCAGGCTCGCCGGCGGTCCCGCATGAGGACCGTCGCCGTGGTGGGGGCCTCGCTCGCGGGCCTGTCCGCGGCGCGCTCGCTGCGCAAGCAGGGCTTCGACGGGCGGCTGATCGTCATCGGCGAGGAACCGCACCGCCCCTACGACAGGCCACCGCTGTCCAAGGAGTTCCTCGCCGGGAAGATCGACGAAGGCGATCTGGTGCTGGAGCAGGACGGCGAGGACCTGGCGGCGCAGTGGCTGTTCGGCGCCCGCGCCACCGGGCTCGACGCGGAGCGGCGCGCCGTCCGGCTCGCCGACGGCCGGGAGATGAGGGCCGACGGCGTCGTCATCGCGACCGGCGCGGCCGCGCGGACGCTGCCGGGCGCGGACGGCCTGGCCGGGGTGCACACCCTGCGGACCCTGGACGACGCCCGCGCTCTGCGGGAGGACCTGGCGCTGGGCGGCAGGCTCGTCGTGATCGGCGGCGGGTTCATCGGCGCCGAGGTCGCCTCCACCGCATACGCCCTCGGACTCGACGTGACGGTCGTCGAGGCGGCGCCGGCCCCGCTGGCCGGACCGCTCGGCGAGGACATGGGCCGCATCGTCTCCGCCCTCCACGCGGACCACGGCGTACGGCTGGTGTGCGGCGTGGGCGTCAAGGGGCTGAGCGGGGAGACCCGGGTCGGCGCCGTTCTGCTCGACGACGGCCGTACCATTCCCGCCGACACCGTCGTCGTCGGCGTCGGCGCGCGCCCGTGCGTCGAGTGGCTGGAGGGCTCCGGCGTCGCGCTCGACAACGGCGTGAAGTGCGGTGCGGACGGCCGCACCAGCCTGGCCGGTGTCGTCGCGGTCGGCGACTGCGCCTCGTGGTACGACCCGCGGGCGGGCGTGCACCGCCGCGTCGAACACTGGACCGGCGCCCGGGAGCGGCCGGACGCGGCCGTGGCCGCGCTGCTGTCGTGGGGTGCGACGGAACCGGGCGCGCCCAGGCCGCCGTACTTCTGGTCCGACCAGTACGGCGTGCGGATCCAGTTCGCCGGACATGCGGCGGGCGCGGACAGCGTGACGATCGAGGAGGGCACCCCGGAGGACCGCGACGTCCTGGCCGTCTACCGGCGCGCCGGGCGCCCGGTCGCCGTCCTCGGCATGAACCGGACACGGCTGTTCACGCGGTGGCGCAAGCAGCTCGCGGCCCCGCCGTCCTGACCGTGCCCGCGCACCGCCTCAGCCCAGGTAGCCCATGCGATGACTGATCTCGTCCGCGCCCTTGACCAGCACGGGAGCGAGTTCGTGCATGAGCTCCTCGGTGAGCCGGTAGGCGGGTCCGGAGGCGCTGAGCGCCGCGACGACCTTTCCGTCCCGGTCGCGGACCGGCGCGGCCATGGCGTGCAGCCCGATCTCCAGCTCCTCCAGGGTCCAGGAGTAGCCGCGCTCCCGGGCCTCGGCGAGGTTCTTCTCGAGCCGGGTCTTCGTGGTCAGGGTGTGCGGGGTCACCTTGTTCAGCCGGATCTCCGACAGCAGCGCGGCGCGCTCCTCGGCGGGCATGTGGGCCAGGAGGATCTTGCCGCTGGAGGTGGCGTGCAACGGGGTCAGCTGGCCGACCCAGTTGTGCGCGGTGATGGCACCGGGACCGCGTACCTGGTAGAGGTTGATCGCGTAGTGCTCCCGCATCACGGCGACGTTGACGGTCTCGCCGATCTCCTCGGCGAGGCGCTCGCAGACCGGGCGGCTCTGCTGCGTGATGTCGATCCGCCCGGTGACCGCTCCCGCGAGGCGCACGACGCCGAAGCCCAGGCGGTACTTGCCGCGCTCACCGACCTGTTCCACCAGGCCCCGTGCCTCCAGGGCACCGAGCAGCCGGAACGCGGTGGACTTGTGCACACCGATCTCGGCGGCCACCTCACTGACTCCGGCCTCACCGTGCCGGGCCAGGATCTCCAGCACGGTGATGGCACGGTCGACGGACTGCACGCCGCCGGGTTGCGAACCTGACGCTTCGTTATCCGGACGGAAGTTGCTCATGGCGCAACCATACTCCTAGTAAACATGGCCGACAGCGGCGTACGCCACAGGCGGGGCACGGAACGCGGGAGACGCGCATCGCGCAACGCGATCCGCATTGCGCTGCGCTCCTGGCATGAGGCGCGAAAGAAGGTGCGATGACCGGCGAATCCTTCCGCGCACTGCCGGGCGGTGTCCGCCGCGAAGTGCTGCCCGCGAGGGCGACCGAGGACAAGGCGCTCGCCCACGTTCCGCGCGGCATCGCCGTCACGGTGACGGCGATGCCGGTCAAGGGTCCGAAGCCCGTTCTCGACCTCGCCACCCGGCTCGCGGCGCACGGTCACCGTGTCGTGCCGCACGTGCCCGCGCGGCTGCTCCGGGACGACGCGCACCTGAAGGACGCCGTCGACCGGCTCCGTGGCGCGGGCGTGGACGACGTCTTCGCCCCTGCGGGCGACGCCGGTCCGCCGGCCGGACCCCACGACGGGGCGCCGCCGCTCCCGCGCGGGCTGGGCGAGCCGGGCAGCCCCTTCGCCCAGGCCGGGATCACCGGACACCCCGAGAGCCATCCGCTGATCCACGACGACCTCACCATCCAGGCGATGCGGGCCGAGCGGGCGCACGCCACCTGCATCGTCAGCAACCTCTGCTTCGACCCCCGGCTGTTCGGTGACCGGGTGGGCCGGGTGCGCCGCCGCGGCGTGCCCCCGCCCCTCAGGGTGGGCGTCGCGGGGCCGGTGCAGCGGGCCAGGCCGCTGCCCATGGCCGCGAAGATCGGCGTGGAGGAGTCGACCCGCTTCCCGACCGGGCACGCCTCCTGGTTCCCGCGCTTCGCGGCCCCCGGCGGCCACTCGCCCGACCGGCTGCCCGCCGGCAGCGCCGGTGCGCTCACCGAGCCCTCGTCGGCAGTGGCCGGCCTGCGCGTCTTCACCTTCCATCAGATCGCCGAGACCGAGCGGTGGCGCCGTGCCCTGCTCGACCGGGCCGGCGAGCGGTGACCGTGCCGTACCGCGCATGACGGGACAGCCGTCGGCGGGGCCCGGCAGACCCCTCGACGGGCCTGCCGGGCCCCGCCGCGTTCCGGGCTGTTCCCCGACGTCACGGACCCCTTGACACCCACTCCCCCGAGGGGCACATTGAGTTGCGCAGCATGAATCCTGTTGCGCAACAGGCAACCGAAACGTTTTCAACGTCGGAGGTGCGGCGATGGCGGGACCCCGGGTGGTCATCATCGGAGCGGGCGTCGTGGGAGCGGCGCTCGCCGACGAGATCTCCGAGCGAGGCTGGACCGAGGTGACGGTGGTCGACCAGGGCCCGCTCCCCGCCACGGGGGGATCGACGTCGCACGCCCCGGGCCTGGTCTTCCAGACCAACTCGTCGAAGACCATGACCGAGATGGCCCGCTACACCGTCGAGAAGTTCTGCTCGCTCGACGTCGACGGCGAGCCCTGCTTCCTCCAGGTCGGCGGCCTCGAGGTGGCGACCGGTACCGAGCGCGTCGCGGAGCTCCAGCGGCGCCACGGATGGCTCGCCTCATGGGGCATCGAGGCCCGGCTGATCGGCCCCGAGGAGTGCGTCGAACAGCACCCGCTCGTGAACCCGGACAAGGTCCTCGCCGGTCTGCTGGTCCCGACCGACGGCATCGCGAAGGCCGTCCTCGCCGTCGAGGCGCAGATCCGGCGGGCCACCGGGCGCGGTGTGCGCTTCCTCGCCCGCCACGAGGTCCTGGACGTCCGGCACAGCATGGGCCGGGTGACCGGCGTCCTCACCGACCAGGGGGAGATCCCCGCCGACGTCGTCGTGTGCTGTGCCGGCATCTGGGGACCGAAGATCGCCCGCATGGCCGGTATGAACCTGCCCCTCACCCCCCTCGCCCACCAGCTGGCCTGGACGGGCCCCGTCCCGGCGCTGGCCGGCCAGACCGAGGAGGCGGTGCGCCCGATCCTGCGCCACCAGGACGCCGACCTCTACTACCGCGACCGCTTCGACGGCCTGGGCATCGGCTACTACGGGCACCGCTCCATGCCGGTCACCGCCGACGAGATCCTGTCCGTGGACGACGCCGACGGGATGCCGTCGGTGCTGAAGTTCACCGAGGAGGACTTCGAGGACGCCTGGGCCGAGACCCGGTCACTGCTCCCCGTCACCCGCGAGGCCAAGGTCGAGGAAGGCATCAACGGCCTCTTCTCGTTCACCACCGACGGCCTGCCCCTCCTCGGCGAGTCCCCGGACGTCAGGGGCTTCTGGGTCGCGGAGGCCGTGTGGGTCACCCACTCCGCCGGCGTGGGGCGGGCCATGGCCGAATGGCTGGTCGACGGCCACTGTTCGTCCTTCGACCTGCACGAGTGCGACGTCAACCGCTTCGAGCCGCACCAGCTGGCCCCGGAGTACGTGCTCGCCCGCGACTGCCGGAACTTCGACGAGGTCTACGACATCCTCCACCCGCTCCAGCCGCCGGAGGACCTGCGGCCCCTGCGCACCAGCCCCTTCTACGCCCGCCAGCAGGAACTCGGCGCCTTCTTCCTGGAGGCGAACGGCTGGGAACGCCCCCAGTGGTACGAGGCCAACGCGGGCCTGGTCGAAGGCCGTTCCATCGTGACCCCCAACGACTGGGCGGCGCGCTTCTGGTCGCCTGTCGTCGGCGCCGAGGCGCAGATCACCCGGGAGACCGTCGCCCTGTACGACATGACGGCCCTCAAGCGGCTCGAGGTGAGCGGGCGCGGTGCCGCCGCCTTCCTGGAGCGGCTGTGCACCGGCAAGGTCGACAAGTCCGTCGGCTCCGTCACCTACACCCTCCTGCTCGATCAGGACGGCGGCATCCGCAGCGACATCACCGTCGCCCGGCTGTCCTTCGACCGCTTCCAGATCGGCGCCAACGGCAACCTGGACCTCGACTGGTTCACCCGCCACCTGCCCGCCGACGGCACCGTCCAGGTCCGCGACATCACCGCCGGCACCTGCTGCGTCGGCCTGTGGGGGCCGCTGGCCCGCAAGGTCCTCCAGCCCTTGACGGACGAGGACTTCTCCAACGACGGCCTGAAGTATTTCCGCGCCAAGCAGGCCTACATCGGCTCGGTGCCGGTCACCGCGATGCGGCTGTCGTACGTCGGCGAACTCGGCTGGGAGCTGTACACCACCGCCGACCAGGGGCAGAAGCTGTGGGACACCCTGTGGGAGGCGGCCCGGCCGCTGGGCGGCATCGTGGCGGGCCGCGGCGCCTTCAACAGCCTCCGCCTGGAGAAGGGATACCGCTCCTTCGGCACCGACATGACCTACGAGCACGACCCCTACGAGGCCGGGGTCGGTTTCGCCGTCAAACCCGACAAGGGCGATTTCCTCGGCAGGGCCGCGCTGGAACGGCGCAGGGCCGACGTGCGCCGCAGGCTGACCTGCCTCACCATCGACGACCCGCGGGCCGTCGTGATGGGCAAGGAGCCGGTGTACGACGGCGACCGCCCCGTCGGTTACGTCACCAGCGCCGCCTACGGCTACACGATCGGCAAGGGCATCGCCTACGCGTGGCTCCCGGCGGAGCTCGCCACCACCGGCCGCCCCCTGCGGATCGGCTACTTCGACCAGCGCGTCGAGGCGGTCGTGGCCGAGGAGCCCCTGTTCGACCCGGCCATGTCCCGCCTCCGTGGCTGACGCACGGCGCCGACGCGAAGGAGAAGGAGCACTGCCGGTGACCGCACAGCTGCTCGACGGCAAGGCGACCGCCGCCGCCGTCCGCCGCGAACCCGCCGAACGCGTGGCCAAGCTGACCACCACCACCGGCCGTCCGCCCGGCCTCGGCACCGTCCTGGTCGGCGACGCCCCGGGCAGCCCCGCCTACGTCGCCGGGAAGCACCGGGACTGCGCGCAGGCGGGCATCGTCGCCGCCGCCGGTTCGCCCGGGCTGATCACCAAGGACATGCTGCGCCCCGGCGCCGCCGTCCTGGACGTCGGCATCACCCGCACCGAACAGGGCCTGGCCGGCGATGTGCACCCGGACGCGGCCTCGGTCGCCGGGTGGCTCGCGCCGATGCCCAAAGGCGTGGGTCCCATGACCCGGGCCAGGCTGCTCGCCCATGTCGTCGAGGCCGCCGAGAGGAACGCGAACACCGTATGAACGCGCTGAACACTCCCCTGGCGGAGCTGGACCCCGAGGTCCACGCCGCGCTCCGCGCCGAACTGCACCGCCAGCAGTCCACCCTCGAGATGATCGCCTCCGAGAACTTCGCCCCCACCGCCGTGATGGAGGCGCAGGGATCGGTCGCGACCAACAAGTACGCCGAGGGCTACCCCGGCCGCCGCTACTACGGCGGGTGCGAACACGTCGACGTCACCGAGCGGCTGGCCATCGAGCGGATCAAGTCCCTCTTCGGCGCCGGGTACGCCAATGTGCAGCCGCACTCGGGCGCCCAGGCGAACACCGCCGTCTTCTTCGCGCTGCTGCAGCCCGGGGACACCGTCCTCGGCCTCGACCTCGCGCACGGCGGGCACCTCACCCACGGCATGCGCATCAACTACAGCGGCAAGATGCTCGACGTCGTGCCGTACCACGTCTCCGGAACGGATCACCTCGTCGACATGGACGAGGTGGAACGCCTCGCCAAGGAACACCGCCCCAAGATGATCATCGCGGGCTGGTCGGCGTACCCGCGGCACCTGGACTTCGCGGCCTTCCGGCGGATCGCCGACGAGGTGGGCGCCCTGCTGATGGTCGACATGGCGCACTTCGCGGGCCTGGTCGCCGCCGGGCTGCACCCCAACCCCGTACCGCACGCGCACGTCACCACCACGACGACCCACAAGACACTCGGCGGACCGCGCGGCGGAGTCGTTCTGACCGACGACGCCGGCCTCGCGAAGAAGATCAACTCGGCGGTGTTCCCCGGTATGCAGGGCGGACCGCTGGAGCACGTCATCGCCGCCAAGGCGGTGGCGTTCAAGGTGGCCGCGTCGCCCGAGTTCGCCGAACGCCAGGCCCGTACCCTCGCCGGCTCCCGCATCCTCGCCGAGCGGCTCACCCGGCCGGACGCGGCGGCCGCCGGAGTGAAGGTCCTCACCGGCGGCACGGACGTACACCTGGTCCTGGTCGACCTGCGCGACTCCGCACTCGACGGCAGGCAGGCCGAGGACCTGCTCCACGAGATCGGCATCACCGTCAACCGCAACGCCGTCCCCTTCGACCCGCGGCCGCCCATGGTGACCTCGGGACTGCGCATCGGCACCCCCGCACTGGCCACCCGGGGCTTCACCGAAGAGGACTTCGCCGAGGTCGCCGACGTGATCGCCCTGGCGCTCCGCCCCGGCCCCGACCTCGAGGACCTGCGCGGCCGCACCGAGGCGCTCGCCGCCAGGCACCCGCTCTATCCGCACCTTTCCGCAGCAGAAGCCGGAGACGCACGATGAGTCCCCGAACGCCCGGCGCCGGCCTCCCGGACCACCCCGACTTCCTGTGGCGCACGCCCGAGCCCAAGCGGTCGTACGACGTGGTGATCGTCGGCGGCGGCGGCCACGGCCTGGCCACCGCCCACTACCTGGCGAAGAACCACGGCATCACCGATGTCGCGGTGCTGGAGAAGGGCTGGCTGGCGGGCGGCAACATGGCCCGCAACACCACCATCATCCGGTCCAACTACCTGTGGGACGAGAGCGCCGGCATCTACGAGCACGCGCTCAAGCTGTGGGAGGGGCTGGAGGAGGAGCTCGACTACCCCATCCTGTTCTCGCAGCGCGGCGTGCTGAACCTCGCGCACAGCCTCCAGGACGTGCGCGACAGCGTCCGCCGCGTCGAGGCGAACCGGCTCAACGGCGTGGACGCCGAATGGCTCGACGCCGAGCAGGTCCAAGAGGTCTGCCCGATCGTCAACGTCTCGCAGGACGTGCGCTATCCGGTGCTGGGCGCGACCTACCAGCCGCGCGCCGGCATCGCCAAGCACGACCACGTCGCCTGGGGCTTCGCCCGCTGTGCCGACGCGGCCGGGATCGACATCATCCAGAACTGCGAAGTCACCGGCATCGACGTCGTCGACGGCCGCGTCGTCGGCGTGCGGACCACGCTCGGCCCGATCGCGGCGGGGAAGGTCGCGCTCTGCTCGGCCGGCCACACCTCGGTGCTCGCCGCCATGGCCGGCATCGAACTCCCCCTCCAGAGCCACCCGTTGCAGGCACTGGTCTCCGAACTCCTCGAGCCGGTGCATCCGACCGTCGTCATGTCCAACGCGGTCCACGTGTACGTCAGCCAGGCGCACAAGGGTGAGCTGGTGATGGGCGCGGGCATCGACGCGTACAACGCCTACACCCAGCGCGGCGCCTTCCACATCATCGAAGAGCAGATGTCGGCCGCCCTGGAACTCTTCCCCGTCTTCGCCCGCGCCCATGTGCTGCGCACCTGGGGCGGCATCGTCGACGTCAGCCCCGACGCCTCACCGATCGTCGGGCTCAGCCCCGTCGACAACCTCTACCTCAACTGCGGCTGGGGCACCGGCGGCTTCAAGGCCACCCCGGGCGTCGGCTGGGTCTACGCCCACACCATCGCCCACGGCACCCCTCACCACCTCAACGCCCCCTTCTCGCTCGACCGTTTCACCACCGGCGCGCTCGTCGACGAGCACGGCGCGGCCGCGGTGGCCCACTAGGGAGCCGAACCCATGCTTCTCATCCCCTGCCCCTGGTGCGGGCCCCGTGACGAGGCCGAGTTCCACTACGGTGGCCAGGCACACGTGCCCTACCCCGAGGACCCCGCGGTCCTGACCGACGAGGAGTGGGCGCGCTACCTCTTCTTTCGCGACAATCCCAAGGGACCGTTCGCCGAGCGCTGGAGCCACGCGGCGGGCTGCCGCCGCTGGTTCAACGCGGTGCGGAACACCGCGACGAACGAGATCCTGGCGGTGTACCGGGCGGGAGAGGAGCGCCCGGCGACGGTCGAACCGCGTCCGGTCGCTCCTCTGCCGCGTACGGCACGGCCGGCCCGTCCGGCGCCCGAGGACGAGGCCCGTCCCGGGCCGGCGGGGACCCGGGCGGCGGAACCCCTTCAGGACGGGACCGGCAAGGGCGGCGTGGACGCCGCATCCGTCGGCGGTTCCCCCGCGGGCCAGCCCTTCCGGCACCCCACGCTCGGCCGGATCCACCGCGACAAGCCGCTCGCCTTCGTCTTCGACGGCACCGAGTACCAGGGCTACCGGGGCGACACCCTGGCCTCCGCCCTCCTCGCCAACGGCGTCGTCAAGACCGGCACGAGCATCAAGCTCGGCCGGCCGCGCGGGATCTTCTCCGCCGGCGTGGAGGAGCCCAACGCCGTCGTCCAGATCGAGGCCCCCTTCCCCGAGCCGATGCTGCCCGCGACGACGGTCGAGCTGTACGACGGCCTGGTGGCGAGCAGCCTGCCCGGTCAGGGGCGGCTCTCCACCGAGCCGGATCCCGCCCGCTACGACGCCGTCCACGCCCACTGCGACCTGCTCGTCGTCGGCGCCGGCCCGGCCGGACTCGCGGCCGCGGCCGCCGTCGCCCGCAGCGGTGCCCGCGTCATCCTCGCCGACGACCGGCCAGAGCCGGGCGGAAGCCTGCTGGGGACGGGCGAACTGCTCGACTGGGTGGCCGAGACCGGCCGCGGGCTCGAAGCCGCCCCCGAGGTGCGCGTGCTGCACCGCACCACCGTCTTCGGCCACTACGACGACAATCACGTGCTCGCCGTCGAGCGCCGCACCAACCACCTCGGCGCGGACGCCCCCGCGCACGTCTCCCGCGAGCGCGTCTGGCGCATCCGCGCCCGGCGCGTGGTGCTCGCCACCGGCGCCCACGAGCGCTCGCTGGCCTTCGCGGACAACGACCGCCCCGGTGTGATGCTGGCCGCCTCGGCCCGCTCGTACGTCAACCGCCACGGTGTCCTGCCCGGTCGCCACGCCGTCGTGTTCACCACCAACGACAGCGCCTACGCCGCCGCCCTCGACCTCGTCGCGGCGGGCGTGGAGGTCACGGCGGTCGTCGACACCCGGTCCGCGCCGGGCCCGTGGGCGGACCGCACCCGGCAAGCGGGGATCGAGGTGCTGACCGGTCACGCCGTCACCGGCACGGAAGGCGGCGAACGCCTCACCGCGGTGACCGTCTCCCCGTACGGGCAGACCGCGCCGCGCCGGGAGTTCGCCGTGGACCTGCTGCTGGTGTCCGGCGGCTGGAACCCCGTGGCCCACCTGTTCAGCCAGGCCGGCGGCACGCTGCGCCACGACGACTCGCTCGGTTCCTTCGTCCCCGACACCTGCCGCCAGGCCGTCGAGACCGCGGGCGGTGCGAACGGTGTCCTGGACCTGGCCGGGGCGCTCGCGCAGGGTGCCGCGGCCGGCGCCCGTGCGATCGAGGCCGAGGGCTACACCCCCGTGGTGCCCCGCCTTCCCGAGGTGGCCCCCGTACCGCAGTCGCCGCCCCTGCACGTCTTCCTCGTTCCCGGCGCGGCCGGGGCGCCCCGCTTCGTCGACCTCCAGCGTGACGTCACGGTCGACGACCTGGCCCGCGCGACCGGCGCCGGTCTGCGCTCGGTGGAGCACACCAAGCGCTACACCACGGCCGGCACCGCCAACGACCAGGGCAAGACCTCCGGGGTCCTCTCCAGCGGCGTCGTCGCCGAACTGCTCGGCGTGGACGTCTCCGACCTCGGCACCACCACGTTCCGGCCGCCCTACGCGCCGGTCTCGTTCGCCGCGCTCGCCGGCCGTCACCGGGGCGCACTGCTCGACCCGGTCCGGGTGACGGCGCTGCACGAGTGGCACGTCGAGCACGGTGCGCGGTTCGAGGACGTCGGGCAGTGGAAGCGGCCCTGGTACTACCCGCGGGACGGCGAGGACATGGACACGGCGGTGCTGCGCGAGTGCCGGGCGGCCCGGGAGGGCGTGGCGTTCATGGACGCGTCCACGCTCGGGAAAATCGATGTGCAGGGCCCGGACGCCGGTGTGTTCCTGGACCGGCTGTACACGAACATGATGAGCACCCTGAAGGTCGGCATGATCCGCTACGGCGTGATGTGCCGCGCGGACGGGATGGTCTTCGACGACGGCACCGTCATCCGCCTGGCACCGGACCGCTTCCTGGTCACCACGACCACGGGCAACGCCGCGGCCGTGCTGGACTGGATGGAGGAGTGGCTGCAGACCGAGTGGCCGGACCTGCGGGTGTACTGCACCTCGGTGACCGAGCAGTGGGCCACCGTCGCCCTGGTCGGCCCCCGCTCCCGCGAGGTGCTGGCCCAGGTCGCGCCGACGCCGGCGGTGGACAACGAGAGCTTCCCGTTCATGGCGTGGCGGGACACGGTCGTCGCGGGCATCGAGGCGCGGGTGTGCCGGATCAGCTTCTCCGGCGAACTGGCCTACGAGATCAACGTGTCGCCGTGGGACGCGATGACATTGTGGGAGGCGCTGTACGAGGCGGGCCGGCCGCTCGGCATCACCCCGTACGGAACGGAGGCGATGCACGTCCTGCGGGCGGAGAAGGGCTATCCGATCGTCGGCCAGGACACGGACGGCACGGTGACGCCGCAGGATCTCGGCATGAGCTGGGTGGTGTCCAAGAAGAAGCCGGACTTCATCGGCAAGCGCTCCCACGCCCGGGCCGACGCGGTCCGGCCCGACCGCAAGCACCTGGTCGGTCTGCTCCCCGAGGACCCCGGCACCCTCCTCCCCGAGGGCACGCACCTGGTCGCCGACCGTGTGCTGCCCGCGCCTCCGGTCCCGATGCTCGGCCACGTCACCTCCAGCTACCGCAGCGCGGCGCTCGGCCGGACCTTCGCCCTCGCCCTGGTCAAGGGCGGCCGGGACCGCATCGGGGAGCGACTCTACGCCCCCGTGGGCGACCGGGTGGTCCCCGTGACCGTCACCGGCCCCGTCCTCTACGACCCCGAGGGGGCCCGCCGCGATGGCTGACGCCGCTCTTCCCGCAGCACGCCGCAGCCCTCTGGCGCACGCGGCGGACCGCCTGGCCGCCGTCGGCCGGGACACGGGCGGAGCCCTGGAGCTGGCCGAACTGCCCCTGCTCACCCAGATCGACGTCCGGCTCGATCCCCAGGGGGCGGCGGCGGACGCCGTCGGTCTGGTACTGGGCCTGCGGCTGCCCGTCGAACCCGGCACCGCCGTACGCGCCGGGAACCTGACCGCCCTGTGGCTGGGACCCGACGAGTGGCTGGTGCTCGGGCCGCCCGGCAGCCGGCAGGACCTGGAGAGCCGGATCCGCGGAGCCGTCGGGGACGAACCGGTCTCCGTCACCGACGTCTCCGCCCAGCGCACCACCCTCCTCGTCGCGGGGCCGCGCGCCCGTGACCTGCTGGCCCACGGCTGCCCGCTGGACCTGCACCCGCGGGCCTTCCCGGCCGGCCGCTGCGCGCAGACCACCCTGGCCCGGACACAGGTCGTGCTGGTCGCCCCGGACGAGCCCGGGGGCGGATTCCGGGTGCTGGTCCGCTCGTCCTTCGCCGGCCACCTGACGGACTGGCTGCTGGACGCGGCCACGGAATGGAGGACCTGAGACCGGCGGACCCTCCGGCCGCCGCTCGTTCCGGTGGTCCGCGGCGGCTCGGCGCGGACCACCGGAACTTCTGCCGTCCTTGCCCATGAGGCGTTCCCCGGGCGCCGACGGCTCAGCGGAAGACGACCGTGCGGTTGCCGTTGATCATGATCCGGCTCCGGCTGTGCCACTCCACGGCGCGGGCGAGGACCTGGGCCTCGACGTCGCGTCCCAGGGCGACCAGGTTCTCCGGGCTCTGCGAGTGGTCCACGCGGACGACGTCCTGCTCGATGATGGGCCCCTCGTCGAGATCCGGGGTGACGTAGTGCGCCGTGGCCCCGATGAGCTTGACGCCCCGTTCGTGCGCCTGGGCGTACGGTCGTGCGCCCTTGAAGCCCGGCAGGAACGAGTGGTGGATGTTGATGGCCCGGCCCTCGAGACGCTTGCACAGGTCGTCGGAGAGGATCTGCATGTAGCGGGCGAGGACGACGAGGTCGATGTCGAGCCGGTCGACGAGTTCCAGCAGGCGCGCCTCGGCCTCGGTCTTCGTCTGCGCGGTCACCGGGATGTGGTGGAACGGGATCCCGTGGCGCTCGGCCAGCGGTTCGAAGTCCCGGTGGTTGGAGACGATCGCGGGCACCTCGATGTTCAGCGCGCCGATGCTCCAGCGGAAGAGCAGGTCGTTCAGGCAGTGACCGAACTTCGACACCATGATCAGCGTGCGGGTCGGAGTCGCCGCGTGGTGCAGCTGCCAGGAGATCCGGTACGCCTCCGCCACGGGGGCGAAGCCGGTGCGCAGATCCTCCAGTGTCGTGTCCGGGTCCGAGACCTCGAAGTGCACGCGCATGAAGAAGCGGTTCTGGAGCCGGTCGTCGAACTGCTGGCTCTCCTGGATGTTCCCGGAGCACTTGACGAGGAAGCTCGTGACGGCGTGGACGAGGCCGGCCTGGTCGGGGCAGGAGAGGGTGAGGACGTACTCGCTGTCGGGCGGGGGACGAAGAGACACTGAGCCCTCCTGGTGATGCGCATTACGCAACAGTGAGACTTATACGCAACATGGTCGGGCCGCGGCGGCTCGCGGTCAAGGGGCTGCCGGTGTCGGTCCGCGACAAGTCGGCGGGCCGGCCCCCTCGGGCGCCGCCGCCTCCGCCGGTGGTGGATGTGCGCACCCCGGCCTCTTGACAGCGGCCTGAAGGGATTGCACTGTTTGTTGCGTAAGTCGAAGTGCGTTGCATATAAGGCAACTTCCAGTTCTGCCGTACGGCCGGACACGCCGAGCCCCTTCGCCCGCGCCGACGCGGCACCGCCGCCCGGAGCCGGCCGGATGCGCCGGACATGCCTCGGCCCAGTCCTCCACGACCCTCGAGGGAGCCCGCCGCGATGGCCCACACCACGACCCGTCGCAGTCCGTCGGCGCACGCCGCCGATCGGTTCGCCGCCGCGACCCGGAACTCACGCGGAGCCCTGCGCCTGGCCGAACTCCCCTTCCTCACCCAGATCACCGTCCGACTCGACCCCGAGAGCCCGGCGGCGGAGGCGGCGGGCCTGGCCCTGGGGGTGCCACTGCCCCTGTCGCCGAGCAACGTGAACCGGGGCGACGAACTGGCCGTGCTGTGCCTCGGTCCCGACGAGTGGCTCGTCGTCGGGCCGGCGACGACGACCGGCCTGGCCGAGCGGCTGCGCACCGCGATCGGCGACGAGCCCGCGGCGGTCGTCGACGTCTCCGCGCAACGGACCACGCTGCTCGTCTCCGGTCCCCTCTCCCGTGATCTCCTCGCCCGGGGCTGCTCCCTCGACCTGCACCCGCGGGCCTTCCCGGCCGGCCGCTGCGCACAGACCACCCTGGCCCGCGCCCAGGTCGTCCTCGTGGCCCGTGACGGTCTCAAGCCCGGATTCTGGGTGCTGGTCCGCTCCTCCTTCTCCGGTCACCTCGCCGACTGGCTCCTGGACGCGGCCACGGAGCACGTCGGGCGGCCGGCCCCCAGGTGAGCCGAAGCAGCCTCCGACCTCCCCGCCGTCGGTGCGAGACACCGGCCCACGACACATCATCCGAGGTGAACAATGACGACGACCGACCTCCCGGAGAGCCTGATCGCGACCCTCCCCGGTGATCACTACACGGATCCGGCGATCTTCCGCCTGGAGCAGGAGCGCGTCTTCGAGGACCTCTGGTTCTGCGTGGCGCGCTCCTCGGAGCTGGCGAAGCCCGGTGCCTTCAAGACCGTGGACGTCGGGCGCGAGAGCATCCTGGTCACCCGGTCGCGGGACCACTCCGTCCGCGCCTACTTCAACGTGTGCCGGCACCGGGGCGCGAAGCTGTGCACGGAGGAGTCCGGCGAGGTGAAGCGGGCGTTCCAGTGCCCCTACCACGCCTGGACCTACGACCTCGAAGGCAAGCTCGTCGCGGCGCCGAACCTGAGGAAGATGCCGGACGTCGGCCGGAAGGAGTACGGCCTGGCGAGCGTGGCGGTGCACGAGTGGCTGGGCTACGTGTGGGTGTGCCTGGCCGAGAACCCGCCCCCGTTCGAGCAGTCGGTGATCGCCGACGTGGTGGGCCGCCTGGGAGACGTGGAGTCCATCGAACGGTACGGCATCGAGAATCTCGAGGTCGGCAAGCGCATCGTCTACGACGTGAAGGCGAACTGGAAGCTGATCATCGAGAACTTCATGGAGTGCTACCACTGCGCGACGATCCACCCCGAACTGACCGAAGTGCTCCCGGAGTTCGCCGACGGCTACGCGGCCCAGTACTACGTGGGACACGGCGCCGAGTTCGGCGAGGACGTCCAGGGCTTCACCGTCGACGGCTCCGAGGGCCTGGACCGCATCCCCACGGTCTCCGAGGAACAGGACCGCCGGTACTACGCGATCACCGTGCGGCCCCAGGTGTTCATCAACCTGGTCCCCGACCACGTGATCTTCCACCGGATGTACCCCGTGGCGGTCGACCGGACGATCGTGGAGTGCGACTGGCTGTACCTGCCGCACGTGGTCGAGAGCGGCAAGGACGTCAGCCGGTCCGTGGAGTTGTTCGACCGGGTCAACCGGCAGGACTTCGACGCCTGCGAGCGCTGCCAGCCCACGATGAGCTCGCGCCTGTACGCCAAGGGCGGCGTCCTGGTGCCGAGCGAGCACCACATCGGCGAGTTCCACGAGTGGGTCCGGGCCCGGCTGGGCACACAGCTGTCCCAGTAGTCACCGGGAGCGAGCCCGGACACGGTGCCGGGCGGAGAGCCGCGTCCACGTGCCTCCTCCGCCCGGCCCCGACTGCCGCCCCCCTCTTTCCGTTCCCTCATTCCCGACACCGCGGAGCACTGCCGATGACCCGTAAGGCACCCGCCGACGACCCTGGTGACTCCCGTCTGCGAGTGGGCCCGCCGAAGGACTACGCCGCAGGCGTTCCGGCGGTCACCTCCTCCCTGCGCCACGCCTACACGCAGATGGGTGCCCGCCGCAGTCTGCTGACCCTGCTGAGCGTCAACCAGAAGAAGGGCTTCGACTGCCCGGGCTGCGCCTGGCCGGAGCCCGGACACCGGCACCGCGCCGAGTTCTGCGAGAACGGGGCCAAGGCGGTGGCGGAGGAGGCGACCCTGCGCCGGGTCACCCCGGAGTTCTTCGCCGAGCACACCCTGGAGGACCTCGCCGGGCGCAGCGACTACTGGCTGGGCCAACAAGGACGCCTCACCCATCCCATGTACCGCCCCGCGGGCGGCGACCGGTACCGGCAGATCTCCTGGGAGGAGGCGTTCGAGGTCGTCGCCCGGGAACTGGGCGCGCTCGACTCCCCGGACCGGGCCGCCTTCTACACCTCCGGCCGGGCGAGCAACGAGGCGGCCTTCGTCTACCAGCTCTTCGTCCGGCTGTTCGGCACCAACAACCTGCCGGACTGCTCCAACATGTGCCACGAGTCCAGCGGTTCCGCACTGGTCGAGACCATCGGCATCGGCAAGGGCAGCGTCCGGCTGGAGGACCTGTACGAGGCGGACCTGATCCTGGTCGTGGGACAGAACCCGGGGACCAACCACCCCCGGATGCTTTCGGCGCTGGAGCGGGCGAAGGAGCGCGGGGCCCGCGTCATCTCGGTCAACCCCCTGCCCGAGGCGGGGCTCCTGCGGTTCAAGAACCCCCAGCGGCCCTCCGGCGTGGTCGGCGGCGGCACCCAGCTGTCCGACCGGTTCCTGCAGATCAGGCTCGGCGGTGACCAGGCCCTGTTCCAGGCCTTCAACCGCATGCTCCTCGAAGCAGAGGACGACGCCCCGGGCACGGTCCTCGACAGCGACTTCATCACCGCGCACACCCACGGTTTCGAAGCCTTCGCCGAGCAGGCCCGCAAGACGTCCTGGGACGACATCCTGGAAGCCACCGGCCTGACGGCCCAGGAGATCGAGGAGGCGTTCCAGGAGGTGCTGGCCGCCGAGAAGATCGTCGTCTGCTGGGCGATGGGTCTCACCCAGCACCGCCATTCCGTGCCGACCATCCGCGAGGTCGTCGACTTCCTGCTCCTGCGCGGCAACATCGGACGCCCCGGCGCCGGCCTCTGCCCCGTGCGCGGCCACTCCAACGTCCAGGGCGACCGGACCATGGGCATCCACGAGAAGCCGGACGCCGCCTTCCTCGACGCCCTCGGCGCCGAATTCGGCTTCGTGCCGCCCGGCCACCACGGCCACGACGCCGTGGAGACCATACGGGCCATGCGCGACGGACGGGTGCGGGTCTTCGTGGCGCTCGGCGGCAACTTCGTCTCCGCCGCCCCCGACACCGGCCTCACCGAGCGAGCGCTGCGCACCTGCGACCTCACGGTGCAGATCTCCACCAAGCTCAACCGCTCCCACGCGGTGGCCGGCCGCCAGGCGCTCATCCTGCCCTGCCTGGGCCGCACCGAAGCCGACCTCCGGCCCACGGGACCTCAACTGGTGACGGTGGAGGACTCCATGGGCATGGTCCACCTCTCCCGAGGTCGGCTGAAGCCCGCGTCCGACGCCCTGCTGAGCGAGGTCGCGATCATCTGCCGGATGGCGCGGGCGGTTCTCGGCGACGACGGCCCGCAGGTGCCCTGGGCGGATTTCGAGGCGGACTACGACCTCATCCGGGACCGGATCGAGCGGGTCGTTCCCGGATTCGAGGACTTCAACACCCGGGTGCGGGCGCCGGGCGGCTTCGCGCTGCCCCATCCCCCTCGGGACGAACGGCGTTTCCCCACCAGGACCGGGCTGGCCCATTTCACCGTCAACCCGCTGCAGGTGATACGCGTCCCGCAGGGGCGTCTCCTCCTCCAGACCCTCCGTTCGCACGACCAGTACAACACCACCGTCTACGGCCTGGACGACCGCTACCGCGGCATCCACCAGGGCCGCAGGGTGCTCTTCGTCCACCCTGACGACCTCGCCGCACGCGGTCTGGCGGAGGGCGACCTGGTGGACATCGTCAGCGAGTTCTCCGACGGCGTCGACCGCCGGGCCCCGGCCTTCCGCACCGTCGCGTATCCCACCCCGCGCGGCTGCTGCGCCGCCTATTTCCCCGAGACCAACGTCCTCGTCCCCCTGGACTCCACCGCGGAGGTCAGCAACACCCCCACGTCCAAGTCCGTCGTGGTCCGGCTGGAGCCGACGCCGGCCGCGGCACCGCACTCGGCCGAGGGGGCGACACGTCCCCGCCTCCCGGGTGAGAGCGCGGGTCACCCCACCGCTTGAGCGGAAGGGCACCACGGGAGCGCGAAGCCGCCCGTGTCCGGCGCCGGACGGCGCCGGACACGGGCGGCTTCGTCGCCGCGCGGCAGTCTCGGGATCGCTGGGCGCTCCTCGCCCGTCGGCGCCGAGGGACACCTGAGGCCGGGGCTGCCGCGGCGGCCCCGGCCGGTGAGGCGGTGCACAGCGGGATCACGGCCGGCCGGACGGTCAGGCGTCCCGCCCGGCCGTCATCCGCGTGCGTCCTCCTTGAGCATGTCCGCGCACTTCTCGCCGATCATCATCGTCGTGATGCACGGGTTGACGGTGACGAGGTCCGGCATCACGGACCCGTCGGCGACGCGCAGCCCCTCGACCCCCTTGACCCGCAGCCGCGCGTCGAGCGGGGCCGAGGCGTCGTCGTCCGCGCCCATCTTCACGGTGCAGGCGGGGTGGTAGACGGTGTTGTGCGTCTTGTGGATGTAGTCGAGCAGCTCGTCGTCCGTCCGGACGTCCGGCCCGGGCGCCAGCTCGGCGCCCGCCCAGCCGCTCAGCGCGGGCTGCTCGGCGATGCGGCGTGCCAGCTTCAGCCCGTACGTCATCACCCGCACGTCGTGCTCGTGGGTGAAGTACCGCGGGTCGACCCTGGGCTTGTCCCGGTAGTCGCGGGTGCGCAGCCGCACCGTGCCCCGCGACTTCGCGCGCGTCACGTTGGGCGTGAGGCAGAAGGCGTTCTCGGAGGTGGGGTAGCCGTGCCGGGCGGTGTTCAGGTCGAACGGCACCGAACCGTAGTGGAACATCAGGTCGGGCCGGTCCAGGCCGGGCTCGGTGTCGTAGAAGATGCCCGCCTCCCACCACTGGCTGGACGTGGTGGTCATCGGCTGCTTCGCCTCCCACATGATGACGCCCTCGGGGTGGTCCTGGAGGTTCTCGCCCACGCCCGGGGACTCCACGGCCACCTCGACGCCGACCTCCCGCAGGTGCTCCGCCGGCCCGATGCCCGACAGCATCAGCAGCTTCGGGGAGTCGATGGAACCGCACGAGACGACCACCTCGCGCCGGGCGCGCACGGTCCGCGTGTGCACGAGGTCGGGGTCCAGATACTCGGCGCCGACGCACCGCCGCCCGTCCAGCACCAGCCGCTTGGCCCGCACCCCGGTGCGCACCTCCAGGTTCGGCCGCCTGCCCATGACCGGGTGCAGGTACGCCACCGAGGACGACTGGCGGATGTTGTTCTCGTCGGAGTTGATCTGGAACCAGTTGGCGCCCCGGACCACGGTGCTGCCCGTGTTGAACGGCGTGGTCGGTATGCCCGCCTGCGCGCACGCCTTCAGCAGCGCGGCCCCGCACGGGTCGTCGCCCTTGAGGGTGCGCAGCTTCACCGGGCCGGTGCGGCCGTGGTGGTCGCCGGGGGCGTCGTTGTTCTCCAGCCGCCGGTAGAGGGGGAAGACGTCGGCCGCGCTCCACCCCGTACAGCCCTTCGCGGCCCAGTCGTCCAGGTCTTCGGCGGGGGCCCAGAAGGCGATGCAGGAGTTGTGCGAGGAGCAGCCGCCGAGCACCTTGGCGCGGGCGTGCCGCATGAAGCTGTTGCCGCTGGCCTGTGGCTCGACGGGGTAGTCCCAGTCGTAGCCGGACTCCAGCAGGCCCATCCAGCGCTCCAGCCGCAGCACGTCGTCGTCGCCGACGTCGCTCGGACCCGCCTCCAGCACGCACACCGTGACGCCGGGGTCCTCGGAGAGCCGGGCCGCGACCACGTTGCCCGCGGTGCCGCCGCCGACCACCACGTAGTCGAACTCGTCGGTGTTCATCATCAGTCGGCCTTTCTCAGTCGGCCGCGGGAGCGGCGAGGGGAGTGTTCTGCGGGGTGGGCGTGTGGTCGTCCAGCCGGTGTGCGGCGAGCACGCCGGTCCGGTGCCGCTGGACGAACCAGTAGTAGGCGAAGCCGCCGCCGGCGATGAACGCGACGAACAGCACCGCGCCCCAGCGCAGGTACCAGTGGTAGGGAGCGGAGGCGTTGTAGACGGCGGCGCGCGGCCAGATGAGGTTGAGCGTCATGGCCGCGCCCCACAGGACGGCGACGATGTTGACGGGCAGTCCCCAGCGGCCCAGGGAGAAACGGCCCTCACCGGCCGGCCGCCACCTGCCCCGCAGCCGGGCCACCAGCATCGGCGCGGTGACGCCCAGGTAGGCGAGGTAGATCATGATGATGCCGATGCTGGTGACGACGGTGAAGATCTGCGGCTGTCGGATGTTGACCACCAGGATCGCCAGCGCGAGGACACCGATGATCACGGCCGGCAGCACCGGCGTCCTGAAGCGCGGGCTGACCCGGGCGAGCAGCGAGGAGGCGGGCAGGTTGTTGTCCCGCGCCATCGCGAACGCCAGCCGGATCGCCGCCGTGTGCACGGCCAGCGCGCACACGGTGACCGCGATGAGCACGCACCACAGCATCGCCTTGCCGGCCGTCGGCCCGAGCACGTCGAGCACGACGTACTGGAGTCCGTCCGTGGACAGCTTCTCGCCCTTCAGGCTGGAGACGCTCATCAGCGCCAGCAGCAGGATGAGACCGCCCAGCACGAAGGAGGCGACGATGGCGCGGACGATCGCGCGGGGCGCGTTGCGGGACGGGTCGAGGGACTCCTCGCCGAGCGACGCCGCCGTGTCGAAGCCGTACATCACGTACGCGGAGGCCAGCGACGCCACCAGGAAGGCGCCGAGGTAGCCGGTGGAGTACCCCGCCCCCGTCCCCTCCGTGTGCGTGACCACCTGCGGCCCGCGCGTGATGTGCGCGGCCAGCAGGACGATGAGCACCACGGTGGCGATCAGCTCGATGAACACGCCCGCCGTGTTGATCGTGGCCATCAGCTTGACGCCGAAGGCGTTGACGAGGGTGGTGAACAGGATCAGCACCGATGCCAGGACCACCGCGTTCGTCGCCACGTCGTACGTGCCGGTGCCGTCGCCCACGAACTGGAAGACGGAGCTGATCTGCGGGAGCGTGAGCTGGTAGGCGAGCGCCACGGCCGCGATGGACACGATCGAGGCGATCAGCATCATCCAGCCCGCGAGCCAGCCGAGGTGCGGATTGCCCACCTTCTTCGACCAGTTGTAGACCGACCCCGCGACGGGATAGCGGGCGGCCAGCTCGGCGAAGCAGAGGGCGACCGTGAACTGACCGGCGAAGACCATCGGCCACGACCACCAGTAGGCGGGGCCGCCGCTGCCGTAGCCGAAGTAGAACAGCTGGAAGGTGCCGGTGAGGATGGAGATGTAGCTGATGCCGGCGGCGAAGGTGTGGAAGGTGCCGAGGGTGCGCTTGAGTTCCGGCTTGTAGCCGAACTCGGCCAGTTCGGCGTCGTCGTGGTGACCGGGGCGGTGCGGGCCCGGCGGTTGCTCGGTCGTCGTCATGAGCGGACTCCTGGTGGTACCTCGGGAGGGCGGGGAGTGGCTCGGTCGGGGGCCGGACGCGCGGGCGGACGGACCCGCGCGGCCCGGGCGGTCAGGCGAACCAGCCCTGGGGGGCGGGGGCGGTGTTGCGCCAGATGTGCTTCGTCTCGCGGTACTCGGCGAGCCCCGCGGGTCCGAGTTCGCGCCCGAACCCGGACTGCTTGTAGCCGCCCCACTCGGCCTGCGGGACGTAGGGGTGGTAGTCGTTGATCCAGACCGTGCCGAGCCGCAGCCGCGCCGCCACGCGGGCCGCCCGCGCCTCGTCGCCCGTCCACACGGCGCCCGCGAGTCCGTAGACGGTGTCGTTGGCGAGGCGTACGGCCTCGTCCTCGTCGCGGAAGCGCTCGACGGTCAGCACCGGCCCGAAGGACTCCTCCCGCACCACGGACATGGCGCCGGTGCACTCGTCCAGCACGGTCGGCAGGTAGTAGAACCCCTGGTCGTACCCGGGGCCGGCGGGACGCTCGCCGCCGCACCGCAGCACGGCGCCCTCCGCCAGCCCGCGGGCGACGTACGCCTCGACCTTGTCCCGGTGCGCCGCCGAGATCAGCGGCCCCGTCTGCGCCCGCTCGTCGAACGGCCCGCCGAGGCGGATCCGCCGGGCCCGGCGCACCACCTCGTCGACGAACCGGTCGTGCAGCGCGTCCTCGACCAGGAGCCGCGCCCCGGCCGAGCAGACCTGGCCGGAGTGCAGGAAGACCGCGGTCAGCGCCATGTCGACGGCCGCGTCGAAGTCGGCGTCGGCGAACACGATGTTGGGGTTCTTGCCGCCGAGTTCGAGGGCGACCTTCTTCACCGTGCCCGCCGCGGCCGCCATCAGCCGGCGGCCGGTCTCCAGACCGCCCGTGAACGACAGCAGGTCCACGTCCGGGTGGTCGCCCAGCGGGGCGCCCGCCCGGGGACCGGCGCCGAGCACCAGATTGCCGGCGCCGGGCGGGAGCCCGGCCTCCGCCAGCAGCCGCATCAGGTGGACCGCGCTGTGCGGGGTCAGCTCGCTCGGCTTGAGCACGAAGGTGTTGCCGGCGGCGAGCGCCGGGGCGACCTTCCAGGAGGTCTGCAGGAGCGGGTAGTTCCAGGGCGTGATCAGCGCGCACACGCCGACGGGCTCATGCACCACCCGGCTGTCCACGCTCCCGTTGCCGGTGTCGACGACCCGGCCGCCGTCGGCCGTGGCCTGCCGGCCGAAGTAGCGGAAGCAGTTCGTCACGTCGTCGACGTCGTACGCGCTCTCCACCAGCCGCTTGCCCGTGTCCAGGGACTCGGCACGGGCCAGGGCGTCCTTGTCGCGTTCCAGCAGGTCCGCGACGCGCAGCAGGAGGGCGCCGCGCTCGTCGGCGGTGGTGTGCGGCCAGGGGCCCTCGTCGAAGGCACGCCGGGCGGCGGCGATCGCCTCCGCCGTGTCCTTGGCTCCCGCCTCGTCCACCACCGCGACCAGGGAGCCGTCGGCGGGGCAGCGGATCTCCCGGGTGCGCCCGTCGAGCGCGGCCCGCCAGCGTCCGTCGATGAACAGCTCAGGCACGGTCGCCTCCCAGCCGCTCCATCAGCCACTCGTGGAAGATGCCGATGTGGTGCTCGGTGGGCACCAGGACGCCACCGGTCCGGTACGCGCGCGAGGACATCGCCGGCTGGGTCCGTTCGCAGGCCTCGAAGTCCTGCTGGTTCACGCGGTGGAACAGCTCCACCGACTTCGACACGTCCGCGCCCGACGCGACGACCTCCGGCGCGTAGAGCCAGTCACACTCGACGACCGTGCGGTCCTCGGCGAGCGGGAACATGCGGTGCAGGATCACGTGGTCCGGGACCAGGTTGACGAACACCGTGGGCTTGACGGTGATCGCGTAGTAGCGGCGGTCCTGGTCGTCGTCGACGCCGGGCAGTCTGCCGAAGCCCTCGCTGCCGTCGACCGTGAAGCCCTTGATCTCCTCGCCGAACTCGGCGCCGTGCCCCACGTAGTACTGGGCCGCGTACCCGTCGGCGAACTCGGGCAGCACCTCGGTGAGTTCGGGGTGGATCGTGGCGCAGTGGTAGCACTCCATGAAGTTCTCGACGATCAGCTTCCAGTTCGCCTTCACGTCGTAGACGATCCGCTTGCCGAGGGCCAGCTTCTCGGTGCCGTAGTGCTCGATCGCGGCGGCGTCGCCGAGCCGTTCGACGGCGGCGCCGATCACCGTCTCCTCGAAGGAGGGCGGCTCGTCGGCCAGGCACACCCAGGCGTAGCCGAGCCACTCGCGCAGGGCGACCTTGACCAGCCCGTACTCGGTGCGGTCGACGTCCGGCATCTTGACCAGGTTGGGCGCGGCGACCAGCTTGCCGTCGAGGTCGTACGTCCACGCGTGGTACGGGCACTGGAGGGTGCGGCGGACCTCACCGGACTCCTCCAGGCACAGCCGGGCCCCGCGGTGCCGGCAGATGTTGAGGAAGGCGCGCAGCTCCCCCGTGCGGGTACGGGTGATCAGTACGCTCTCCCGGCCGACCTGGACGGTCCGGAAGGCGCCCGGCCCGGCCAGGTCGGCGCTGCGGACGGCGCAGAACCACAGCGACTCGAACAGCTGCTGCTCCTGCCGGAAGATCTCCGGGTCGGTGTAGTAGTGCCCGGGCAGGGTGGCGACCAGGCTCGGGGGCAGGGAGGGCGGGGGCGCGGAGGCCGGGGCGGGGACGGGGCCGGCGGGGGTGGGGATCGTCGTCACGTGCGTGCTCCTCGGAAGGGGACGTCGCCTGGTGTTCAGGCAGGCGCGGCGGCGAGGCGGGCGGGGTCGAACAGGCCGATGGGGTGCTCGGTGGCGCCGGCCAGCGCCAGGTCGGCGAGGATCTCGCCGACGACGGGGACGAACTTGAAGCCGTGCCCGGAGAACCCGCAGGCCACGGTGGTCGAGTCCGGGTGCGCCGGGTGGCGGGCGATGACGAAGTGCTCGTCGGGCGTGTTGGTGTACATGCAGGTGGCGGCCTTGAGGAAGGTGCCGGGCAGGTCCGGGACGCAGCCCTCCAGGTGGGCGGCCATCGCCGCGACCTCGTGGTCGTGCACGGTCCGGTCGATGGTCTCCGGGGTCGTGACGTCGCCCTTGCGGAAGAAGGCGACCTTGGCGCCCAGTCGCGGGCCGTCGATGGCGGGGAAGCCGTAGATCTGGACGCCGGCCGCGTCCTCCCAGATGTAGACCGGGTGGTGCCGGGAGTGGAACGGCTCGATGCCGTCCCTCGGCTGGAACCAGTACATGACCTGCCGTTCGACGTCGAACGGCACGCCCACGTCGGTGAGCAGCCGCGGCGCCCACGCCCCCGGGCAGATCACGAGGTGCCCGGCGGTGTAGGTGTTCTCGGCGGTGTGCACGCGGACGCCGTCCCGGTACGGCTCCCAGCGGGTCATCGGCTCCTCGAAGTGCAGGTCGGCGCCCTGCCGGGTGGCGAGCTGGAGGTGCGCGGCGACGGTGTTCTCCGGTCGCAGCAGACCCGCCCTGCGCTCGTACAGAGCCACCTCGTCGTCCTTCGGGGCGAGCGTGGGGAAGCGACGGCGGATCTCCTTCGCGTCGAGCATCTCGTGCGGCAGGTCCCACTCCCGCGCCGAGCGCAGCGAGCCCGCCACGGTCCGGGAGTCGGGCCGGCCGATCATCACTCCGCCGCAGAGGACGGCGATGTCGCGGCCGGTGGCCCGCTGAAGGTCCTCGTACAGTTCGTAGGAGCGCAGCAGCAGCGGCACGTACGCCGGGTCCTCGAAGTACGACTGCCGGGTGATGCGCGAACCGCCGTGGCTGGAGCCCCGGTTGTGCACCGGGCCGAACTTCTCCAGGCCGAGTACCCGGGCGCCGCGCGCGGACAGGTGGTGGGCCGCGGCACTGCCCATGCCGCCCAGACCGATGACGATGACGTCGTAAGACGGTGACACGGATGCCTCCTGGCGGTGGATGCGGGACGTCTTCGGGTCGTGCAGGGGCTCGTCGGCGACCGTGGCGGGCGCCTTCTCCCCGGAGCGGGCGGCGGGCACGCCGGTGCCCGCGGGCAGCCGGGCGTACGCGCCGCAGCGGCTCGGCGTGCAGCCGTGGGAGGCGCGCTGGTCACGTACCCGGCCGGGGGAGCGCGGGCCGGGCGCGGAAGGGGAGTCGCGGGGTCAGGGGGATCGGAAAGGGCATCTGGAGGGACGGGGGCGGGGAGCCTTCACAGGACCACCACCGAGCGCAGCACCTCGCCCCGGCGCATCGTGCCGAAGGCCTCCTCCACCTGGTCCAGGGTGATGGTCTCGGAGACGAACGCGTTGAGGTCGAGCACTCCGTACAGGTACTGGTCGATGAGGTACGGGAAGTCACGGCTGGGCAGGCAGTCCCCGTACCAGGAGGACTTGATCGCGCCGCCGCGGGAGAACACGTCGGTCAGCGGGAGCTCGATCCTCGCCTCCGGGGCGGGCACGCCGACCTGGACCAGCACACCGGCGTGGTCGCGCATGGAGAAGGCCTGCATGAAGGTCTCCGGGCGGCCCACCGCGTCGATGGCGAGGTCCACGCCGAAGCCGTCGGTGAGGGCGCGGACCGCCTCGACCGGGTCCGTGCCACGGGAGTTGACGGTGTGGGTGGCGCCGAACTTCTCCGCCCGGTCGAGCTTGCGGTCGTCGATGTCGACGGCGATGACCTTCATGGCGCCGTTCAGACAGGCGCCCGCGATGGCCGCGTCGCCGACGCCGCCGCAGCCGATGACGGCGACCGAGTCGCCGCGCCCGACGTTGCCGGTGTTGACCGCGGCGCCGTAGCCGGCCATCACCCCGCAGCCGACCAGGCCCGCCGCCTCCGGGCGGGCGGCCGGGTCGACCTTGACCGCCTGCCCCGCGGCCACCAGGGTCTTCTCGGCGAACGCGCCGATGCCGAGCGCGCTGGTGAGCGGGGTGCCGTCCAGCAGCGTCATCGGCTGGGCCGCGTTGCGGGAGTCGAAGCAGTACCAGGGGCGGCCGCGGCGGCAGGAGCGGCAACCGCCGCACGGAGCACGCCAGGCCAGCACCACGTAGTCGCCGGGCCGCAGTTCGTCCACTCCCGGGCCGACTGCCGAGACGGTACCGGCCGCCTCGTGGCCCAGCAGGAACGGGAAGTCGTCCGTGATCGCGCCCTCCCGGTAGTGCAGGTCCGTGTGGCAGACTCCGCAGGCCTGCACGTCCACCAGCACCTCGCCCGGCCCCGGATCGGGGACCACGATCGTCCGCACCTCGACGGGCGCGCCCTTCTTCACAGCGACTGCGGCACGGACCTCGTGAGACACGGAACGCTCCTCTTTGTTGCGTAGTGCACGATCGGTTGCGCGTCGAGAAACATACTGGGAACAGTGCGGAGCGACCGTCAAGAGGCGTGCGTTAAGCCCCGGCAAAAGGAACGGGGCGCCCGAAACCCGCCGGACACACGGCGGAGCGGGACCGGAACGCTCCCGCTCCCCCGCCGTGTGCGGTCCGTTCCGCGGGTCGAGGACGCCACCGTCCGGGTTCGGCTCGGAAGCCGTGGCCCACGCGGCGGGACGACCCGCCCCCGGCCGCCGCCATCCGCTTCGCCGGCCCCGGCAACCGGTCCGCTGCCGGCCGGCACACCGGACCCGGGACGCTGGACGCGGCGACGCCGGCGAGCCCCCGCTCCAGTTCCTCGACGGTCGCCCCGTGGCCCTGCTCGACCACGGCCTCCCGCTCGGTGCGCAGCGTCGGCATCCCGGTGACCGTGCGATCGGCGAGGCGGGGGCAGGGGACGTGTCGGCAGGTCTTCGCGCAGGGTGGCCGGCAGGCGGGCGAGCAGCACCTTGCCGCTGGACGTGTCGTGCGGCGGCCGAGGCGGTTCCGGACGGTCACGGAGGCGGTGCCGCGCGCCCGCATGATGTCGACCGCCGCGTCGTCGCCCAGTACGGCGATGTCGGCCGTCTCGCCCGGTTCGCCCGCGAGTCCGCGGCAGACCGGGACGCCCTCCCGGGAGATGTCCGGCCGCACCGCGGTCGCCCCCCGCCAGGCGCAGCACGCCCGCTCCGGGAAGTACTCGCCGCGGCCCTGGGTCCGGGCCACCAGGCCCCGGTTCTCCAGAGCACCAAGCAGCCGGAAGACGGTGGACCTGTGCACGCCCGGTTCGTCGGCGATCTCGGTGGCGCCCGCCTCCCCGTGCCGGGCGAGGAACTCCAGCACACTCACGGCGCGGTCCACCGACCGCACCGCACCACGCCCGCCGCGCCTCTGCGTGCGGATCATCGCTCAACGCTCACGACCTGTCGGCCCTGTTTGGACCGCATCTGCGGGAAACCCTTGACGCGACGGTCGTCCCGCGCGGATTCTGTTGCGCACAGCGCCCAACCAGTGCGCTATATGAAACACCGAGTTACCGAAGAGTCCGACGCTCGGAAGGGCGGCGACGAAGGCCGGCCCGTCCTCGGCGCCCCGAACCGCCCGCACCGGCGGCGGCCCGGTCGTTCGAACGCCGTGACATCTCCCCATGCCCTGACTTGCTGGACCACACGGGTCCGGACCGAGCGATCCGGACCGAGAGGGGGCCCGTGATTTCCGTCTGCCGCCTGGAAGACCTTCCCGAGGGCGAGTCCGTCCGCCTCGATCTCACCCCGCCCGTCGCCGTGTTCCGCACCGCCGACGGCGAGCTCTACGCCATCGACGACACCTGCACCCACCAGGACGCCTCCCTCTCCGAGGGCTGGCTGGAGGGCTGCCTGGTCGAATGTCCGCTCCACGCCGCCTCGTTCGACCTGCGCACGGGGGTGCCGACCTGCCTCCCGGCCCGGCGCGCCGTGCGGACCCACCGCGTCACCGTCGACGACGGCGTCATCCACGTCCACCTCACCGCAGAGGAGGGCACGGCCGCATGAGGACCGTGACCGTCGTCGGCGCCTCGCTCGCCGGGCTGTACGCCGCCCGCGAGCTGCGCGCCCAGGGTTTCGACGGACGGCTGGTGGTCGTCGGTGACGAGCCCCACCGCCCCTACGACCGGCCGCCGTTGTCCAAGGACTTCCTCACCGGGCGCGCGGACGAGGCCCACCTGGCCCTCGGCGACGAGGAGGAGACCGCCGCACTGGACGCCGAGTGGCTCCTCGGCGTGCGTGCCCAGGGCCTGGACGCCCGAGGCCGCACCGTCCTGCTCGACGGCGGTCGCACCGTCTCCACCGACGGTGTCGTCATCGCCACCGGGGCCTCGGCCCGCCGCCTGCGCGGGGACGGCCTCGCCGGCGTCCACACCCTGCGCACGCTCGACGACGCCCGTGCCCTGCGGGAGGACCTCATACGGGGCCCGCGTCAGGTCGTCGTCATCGGCGGCGGTTTCATCGGCGCCGAAACCGCCTCCTCGTGCGTCGCCCTCGGCCACACGGTCACCGTCGTCGAAGCCGCCCCGCTGCCGCTCGTGCCCCAGCTCGGACCCGAGATGGCCGCGGTGTGCACCGCGCTGCACGCCCGCGCGGGGGTGGAGCTGGTCACGGGCACCGGTGTGGCCGGCCTGCGCGGCACGGTGGCCGTCACCGGCGTCGAACTCGCCGACGGCCGGACGCTCCCCGCCGACGTGGTGATCACCGGCATCGGTGCCCGGCCCAACACGGACTGGCTGGCCGGCTCCGTACTCGCCCTGCACGACGGGGTCCTGTGCGACGACGGCTGTGCGACCGCGCTGCCGCAGGTGGTCGCCGTCGGCGACGTGGCCCGGGTCGGCGGGAGCCGGGCCGAGCACTGGACCTCCGCCACGGAGCAGCCCCGCGTCGCCGTGGCCAACCTGCTCGCCGGGAGGACGGTCGAGAGCGTGCGGTCGGTGCCGTACTTCTGGTCCGACCAGTACGGCGCCCGTATCCAGTTCGCCGGCCGGCGCCGGGAGGGCGACACCGTCCGCGTCGTGGAGGGAGGCCTGGCCGACGGCGCACCGGCCGAGGGGGGACTCCTCGCCGTGTACGAGCGCGACGGCCGTACGACCGCGGTGCTCGCCGTGGACCGCCCGCGCCCGTTCACGCGGGTCCGCCGCGAACTGGCACGGGCGGAGAACCCCCGCACCCGGCCGGCCACGCTCTGAACATCCCACCGGGCCCACCACCCGCGGTCCGGCGCCGTACGGCCCGCGGGTGGCCGGCTCGGGACCCGGTGATCAACGCCGGATCGCGGAACGGTCATGAGCCCAGGCTTATCGGGGCGGCCCGGCGCGCGGCGTGTCTCGCGCTGTCCGCGGCCCACGGACGCCCGACTCCCCTTTCCGCCTCGCACACCTCGAGCCCTACGCCGAGGCGGCCCGTACATGGCTGCACGCGGAGGCCGAGGTCGTCGACACCACGCACCTCGCACCGGATCAGGCCGCGCGGGAGATCGCACAGGCCCTTGAGAGCTGAGGGCACAGCAGCGATCTGTCCTCAAGGTCCATGGCCGGAGAGTCGCGCTGGTACCAGGTGCCTGACTTGCCGCCGAGATCGGCCGGGGCGGCAGGGCCGACCGGGACGCACCCCGCCTCGGTGAGGACTCTCCGGGATGCGGTGTTGTCGTGGGAGGCGGCCGTCCGCAGTGTGCGCGGACCGTGCCGCGCGGTCGCGATCCGGCACAGCTCCCGGACGGTCGCGGTCGCCACGCCGCGGCCGGCGGTCCGCTCCGCGACCCGGTAGCCGAGTCCGGCGGTGCCGTCCTCCACGTCGTACAGGTTGAACCTGCCGAGTACCGAGCCCTCCTCGGCGACGAGCACGTAGAAGACGCAGATACCGGCTTCCTGCTCGGCCGGCGCGGCGTTGGGCTGGCGTTTGTACTTCCACCAAGGCACTCCGGTCACCTGAGTGGGCAGCCCGCCGACCCACGAGGTCGTCGGATTGAGCGGGCGGAACGATATCTCACCCTGAGGTAGAGGTTCAGGTGGCGATCGGGAAGAGATACGGACGAGGCACCGTCTGCCCTTCGGAGGGCACCTGCGGGTGGGGCTCGAGCCGCCGGTCGACGACCGCGACGGGGCCCAGGGAGGCGACCTCCGCTCGGAGCCGGGTGGGGCGGGGTGGTTCGTCCCGGGGGCCGGTGGCCGCGGGTGAGAGCGACGAGGAGACTCCGGCCGGGCGTCCGGAGCGTGGGCGTGCGTCCTTCCCCCGTCATGCCCGTCAGGTCCCGGGCCGGCGCTCCTCCCCCGTGCCCGCACCGGTTCCTTCCGTGCTTTCGCGCAGCACCAGTCGGTGGGCGACGACGAGGTCCTGGGGAGAGCGGACGCCGGCCGACGGGTCGTCCGCGGGGGCCGGGGCGGCGGCCTCGTCCATCCGGCGCTGGAGCAGGTCGACGGCGATCCTGGCCACGGCGGCCTTGTCGGGGGCGACGGTGCTCAGCGTCGGCACGCTGAAGCGTCCGCCCTCCACGTCGTCGAAGCCGATGACGGCGACGTCCTCGGGCACGCGCAGGCCGTGGTCGTGGAGGGTGCGCAAGGCGCCCAGTGCCAGTTGGTCGTTGAGGCAGAGCAGTGCGTCGGGGCGTCCGCCGGCGCGCAGTGCCCGGTCCACGGCCTCGGCCCCGTCGGGCATCCGGAAGGAGGCCACGGGCAGCAGCGCCGCCGGGTCGAAGGCGAGGCCCGCCGCGGCGAGGGCGGCGCGGTATCCGCGGGTGCGGGCCTCGGCGGTGCCCAGGCCGGCGTCGTCCCGGCCGCCGACGGCCCAGACGGCGCGGCGGCCGAGGCCGATGAGGTGTTCGGTGGCCTCCCGCGCGGCCCGCTCGTTGTCGATGGCGACGTGGTCCGCGCCCTCCTCCAGCAGCTCGCCGAGCAGCACCGTGGGCGGCGCACCCGCGCGGTCGCGCAGGTCGTCGGCGGTCAGGGCGAGCGGGCTGAGGATGACCCCGTCGACGAAGGTGGAGCCGAATCCGGTCAGCGCCGCCAGTTCGTGGTCGCGGTCGGCGCCGGTCTGGTGGATGAGGACGGTCAGGGACCGCCGTTCGGCCTCGCGGATGACGTGCCGGGCGAGTTCGGCGAAGTAGGGGACGTCGAGTTCGGGGACGACCAGGGCGATGATGCCGGTGCGGCCCTTGCGCAGGTGGCGGCCGGCCAGGTTCACCTTGTAACCGAGGTGGTCGATGGCCTCCTGGACCACGCGCCGGGTCCGCTCGGAGACATGGACGTAGTCGTTGATCACGTTGGAGACCGTCTTCTCCGACACCCCCGCGTGCCGCGCGACATCCTTGATCCTGGGCCGTACCACCGCTACCTCCCTGCCCCGCACCGGCCTCGAGTGTAGATCGCGGCAGGCCGGAGGCGGGTGGGGGACCGTGCCGGTCCGGCCCGTTCCCGGAACACGGGTCATCCGCCGCAGACTCTTTACAGCCAATGTACATCGATGTAAAAACGAGCCACCGCACCGCGTCAGCCGGTGCGCCCCGCCTGCCGAACACTGCGGCGGACCACCTCCTCCGCGGTCCGCCGCCGGTCCGGCACGCGTGTCCGGCCGTCGAAAGGTCAACGATGACTGCGCGATCCCCTGTCCCCGCCCCGCCCCCGGAGTCCGCCGCGTCCCGCGGCCTGACCCGCCGTCACCTCCTGGGCACCGGCCTGGCCGGGGCGGGCGCACTGCTCGCCGCGGGCTCGCTGTCCGGCTGCTCCTCCCCCGCCTCGGCCTCCGGCGCCTCCGCGCTGAGTGTCTGGGACCTGTTCCAGGGCGGCGACGGCATGCTGATGGACGACATGATCAAGGCCGTCTCCCGAGGCAGGCGGGGCTTCGACGTGGACCGGACGATCCTGGACTGGGGACCGTCGTACTACACGAAACTGGCCATGTCCGCCGCCGGCGGACGGGCCTCCGACGTGGCCGTCCTGCACCTGTCCCGGCTGGCCGGATACGCCCCCGGCGGCCTGCTCGACCCTTTCGATCTGGATCTGCTCGCCGAGTTCGGCGTCACGGAGAAGGACTTCACGCCGGCGGTCTGGGCACGGACGAAGCACGACGGCACCGTCTACGCGATCCCGCTGGACGTCCACCCCTTCATCGTCTTCTACGACAAGGAGGCCGCCGACACGGCCGGCCTGCTCGACCCCTCCGGCGAACTGGCACCGATGGGCTCCCCGGAGGCCCTGCTGGAGGCGGGCCGGGGTCTGGCGAAGGCGACCGGCGGGGCAGGCATCCTGTTCGGCCACGTCACCGACACCGCGCAGAACTGGCGGCAGTTCGCCGCCTTCTACGCCCAGACCGGCGCCGAGTTCACCCTGCCCGACGGCGGTCCGCCGCGGATCGACGTCGACGCCGCGATCCGGGTCGTGTCCTTCATGCAGCAGCTGTTCGACGGCAGGACCAACCCCAACAACCTGGACTACAACGGGGCGCTCGCCGCGTTCACCGCCGGCCGCGGCGGCATGGCCATGCTCGGCGAGTGGGAGCTGCCCACGCTGAAGAAGTCCGGCATCCCGCTGGGCGCCGCACCGTTCCCGCAGGTCTTCGACCGGCCGGCCGTCTACACCGACAGCCACAGCTTCGTCCTGCCGCACCAGGACGACCCCGACCCGGCCCGGCGGCGCGAGGCCCACCGGTACGTCGCGGAGATGATCAAGCAGAGCCTGACCTGGGCGAGCGCCGGTCACATCCCCGCCTACCAGCCCGTACTGGCGCAGCCGGAGTATGCCGCTCTCAAGCCGCAGTCCTCGTACGCGGATGCCGGGAAGGTGGCGGTGCTCGATCCGCCGAACTGGTTCACGGGAGCCGCCTCCAACTTCCAGAACCGGATGTGCCAGCCGCTGCAGTCGGCGCTGCTGGGCAACACCACCGCCGAGAAGGCGGTGCGTCAGATGGTCCGCGAGGCGGACACGCTGCTCCGGCAGCCCAACCCGGTGGCCTGACGAGCAGAAGGAGTGATCCCCGTGACCACCACCGCACCCCCCGACACCGGTTCGCTGCCCGGCTCGACGGCTCCCCGGACGGGCGCCCCCGGGCGCCTGCGCAAGCTGCGCACCGGCGGCTCCGGCCTGGTCTTCGTCCTGCCGTTCCTGGTGCTGTTCGTCCTGTTCCTGGTGTGGCCCGTCGTGCAGGGCCTGTGGATGAGCTTCACCGACTCCTCGCTGGCGATACGCGACACCGCGTTCGTCGGTCTCGACAACTACGCCGAGGCGTTCGGCGACCCGGACGTGTGGAGCAGCCTCGGCAACACGGTGTTCTTCACCGTCGTCTCCAGCGTGCCGCTGGTACTGGTCGCCCTCGCGATGGCACTGCTGGTGCACAGCGGGCTGGCCGGGCAGTGGGCGTGGCGGCTGGCGTTCTTCGCGCCGTACCTGCTGCCCGTGACCGTGGTGACGCTGATCTTCACCTGGCTCTACCAGCCCGACCTGGGCTTCGCCAACCAGTTCCTCGACAGCCTCGGCATGGGCCCGGTCGGTTGGCTCTCCGACGAGTCCGTCGCCATGTGGTCGATCGCCGCCCTCACCGTCTGGTGGACGGTCGGCTTCAACTTCCTGCTCTACCTCTCGGCACTCCAGTCGCTGCCCTCGACGTACGACGAGGCCGCCGCGCTGGACGGCGCCGGGGCGTGGCGGCGCCTGTGGTCCATCACCCTGCCGCAACTGCGCCGTACCACCGTGCTGGTGGGGATGCTCCAGATCCTCGCCTCGCTGAAGGTGTTCGACCAGATCTACATCCTCACCAAGGGCGGCCCGAACGCCTCGACCCGGCCCGTCCTGGAGTACGTCTACGACGTCGGCTTCACCGGATACCGGCTCGGTTACGCCTCGGCGGTCTCCTACCTCTTCTTCGCGCTGATCATCGTCGTCTCGCTCGTGCAGCTCCGCCTCTTCCGCCAGGAGGACTGACCGTGTCCGCTACCGCAACGACCCTCCGCCCGCGGCGCCGTACGCCCCGGGACGCGACCGGCTCCCCGCTGCTGCTCGGCCACGGCCGGCTGCCGCGCGTCCTGGCCGGGACCGCCCTCGTCGTCCTGGCGGCCGTGTGGCTGCTGCCGTTCGTGTGGGCGCTCGCCACGTCCGTGCAGAGCGAACAGGACCTGTCGAAGCCCGGCCTCTCCCCCTTCAAGGGTGCCTTCACGCTGGAGGCGTACCGGGAGATCCTGGAACGTGGGAACGTGTCCGTCTGGGCGTTCAACAGCTTCCTGATCGCCGCGCTGGTCACCGTGATCACCGTCGCCGTCTCGACGCTCGCGGCGTACGGCTTCTCCCGCGGCACCTTCCGCGGACGCAAGGCCCTGCTCGCCGTGACAGTGGCCGCCATCATGGTGCCGCCGCAGCTGCTGGTGGTGCCGCTGTTCCGGCAGATGCTGCTCTTCGACCTGGTGGACACCTACGCGGCCGTGATCCTGCCGCAGGTGGTCGCGCCGATGATGGTGTTCATCCTGAAGCGGTTCTTCGACGGCGTCCCCCGGGAGCTGGAGGAGGCGGCCCGGATCGACGGCGCCTCCGAGTTCCGGGTCTTCCGGTCGGTGGTGCTGCCGCTGTCGCGACCGATCGTGGCCGCGGTGTCGATCTTCGTCTTCATCGGGGCGTGGAACAACTTCATGTGGCCGTTCATCGTCACCAACGACCCCGATCTGATGACCCTCCCGGTCGGCCTGGCCACCGTGAAGGACGCCTACGGCATCCAGTACGCGCAGGCCATGGCGTCCGCGTTGCTCGCGGCACTGCCGCTGATCGTGGTGTTCCTGCTGTTCCAGCGCCGCATCGTCAACTCCGTCGCCACCACCGGTCTCGGCGGTTCCTGACCCTGTCACCGAAGCCTGCTGCCCGTACCGAACGATCTACTCACTGGAGCATGTGTGTCCACCCCCTCCGTCCCGCGCCCCGAGTACCCGCGTCCGCAGTTCGTGCGCCGCGACTGGCTCAACCTCAACGGCGCCTGGCAGTTCGAGACCGACCGAGGGGACAGCGGCCTGGAACGCGGTCTCCTCGACAGGGAACTGCGGGGCGAGATCCTCGTACCCTTCCCGCCCGAGTCCGAACTGTCGGGCATCGGCGACACCGACTTCCTGCACGCCGTCTGGTACCGGCGGACCCTGCCCCTGCCCGCCGAGTGGGCCGGGCGGCGGGTACTGCTGCACTTCGGTGCCGTCGACCACGACACCACGGTCTGGGTGAACGGTGCGGAGGTCGCCCGGCACCGCGGCGGCTTCACCCCGTTCACCGCCGACCTCGGCGACCTCGCCGGCACCGGCGAGGAGGTCGTCGTCACCGTCCGCGCCCGGGACGCCAGGTCCGGCCCGCAGGCCCGCGGCAAGCAGGCGGTCCGGTACGCCAACCACGACTGCAACTACACCCGGGTGACCGGCATCTGGCAGACCGTGTGGCTGGAGCCCGTCCCCGAGACCCATCTGCGGCGCCCCCGGATCACCCCGGACCTGGCCGGCAGCGCCTTCCATCTGGAACTGCCGCTGTCCGGCAACCGGCCCGGCCACCGGGTCCGGGCCGTGCTGAGCGACGGCGACGGAGAGGTGAGCCGCGCCGAGGCGCGCGCCGACCTGGACCTCGCCCCGCGCCTGTACCTGCCGGTGCCCGAGGACCGGCGTCGCGAGTGGGGACCGGACGACCCTCACCTGTACGGCCTGCGGCTCGAACTCCTCGACACGGAGGGGGAGATCGTCGACAGCGCCGAGAGCTACGCGGGTCTGCGCTCCGTGGCCCTGCGCGGCAAGGCCGTCCTCCTCAACGGACGGCCCGTCTTCCAGCGGCTCGTCCTCGACCAGGGCTGGTACCCGGACGGCCTGATGACCGCGCCGACCGACGAGGCGCTGGTCCGCGACATCGAACTGGCCATGGCGGCCGGCTTCAACGGCGCCCGGCTGCACCAGAAGGTCTTCGAGGAGCGGTTCCTCCACCACGCCGACCGCCTCGGCTACCTGGTGTGGGGCGAGTTCGGCGACTGGGGCTGCGAGACCGGCGGCTCCTCGGGCGACAACCAGAAGCCCGACGCCTCCTATGTCGCCCAGTGGCTGGAGGCCCTGGAACGGGACTACTCCCACCCCTCGATCATCGGCTGGTGCCCGCTGAACGAGACGTACCAGAAGCTGCACGACCGGATCACCCAGCTCGACGACGTCACCCGCGCGATGTTCCTCGCCACCAAGGCCATGGACACCACCCGGCCGGTGATCGACGCCTCCGGCTACGCCCACCGGGTCGCGGAGACCGACATCTACGACGCCCACAACTACGAGCAGGACCCGGCCTCCTTCCGGCAGCTGATGTCCGGCCTGGCCAAGGACGAGCCGTTCGTCAACGCCTACGAGAACGGCGCCCCTTACTCACTGCCCTACGCGGGACAGCCGTATTTCGTCAGCGAGTTCGGCGGCATCTGGTGGGACCCCGAGGCTGCCTCCGAGCTGTCGGGCGAGGACCGTGAGCAGTCCTGGGGCTACGGCGAACGGGTCCGGGACGAGGAGGAGTTCCACGCCCGGTTCGGCGGTCTCACCGAGGTGCTGCTGAGCGATCCGCACATGTTCGGCTACTGCTACACGCAGTTGACCGACGTGTTCCAGGAGCAGAACGGCATCTACCGCTTCGACCGCGGCACCAAGCTCGACGTGGCACGGGTGCGTGCCGCGCAGCTGCGGCCGGCGGCCATCGAGGAGCAGGCGTGAGGGAGGGCGGGGCCCGCGGTGCCGACCGCGGGCCCCGCCCGGCTCAGGCACGCACCAGCCGCCAGATCTGCGGCTGGAGGCCGTTGCAGGTCCACTGCTGGACGTTGGCGCCGGCCGTCCGCGACCCCTGGGCCACGTCCAGGCACTGGCCGCTGGAGCGGACGACGAGGCGGTAGTAGCCCCGGCCGACGCTCTCCAGCCGCCAATCCTGGGCGGCGGCCCCGTTGCAGTACCACTGGCGCACGTTGGCGCCGGCCGTGGCGGAACCGTTCTCCACGTCCAGGCAGTGGCCGCTGTGGTGACCGGTGAGCGTGAAGCGGCTGTCACCGCGGGCGGTGAGGGTGAAGTCCTGCGGGCCGAGGCCGTTGCACGTCCACTGCTGCACGTTGCCACCCGCCGCCCGTGAGTCGGCGGCCACGTCGAGGCACTGCCCGCTGTTGGCGTTGACCAGGCGGTAGACCGTGCCGTCGACGATCCCGGAGGCGTCACCGGTTCCGGTCACGGAGCCGGTGGCGTAGTACGGCTTGCAGACCGTGCCGTCGAAGTCGGTGGCGATCTGCAGGACCGTACGGCCGTCGGCCGAGGGCAGCAGCGGGGAGCTGTAGTTCTGGCAGTAGTTGATCTGCGGGTCGGGCACGTTCACCGGTGCCTCGATCTCGTACCACGGCCCGCTGCCGTTCTCGGTGTTGGCGAGGATCGTCCGGCCGCTCTCGGCGGCGACGCTGCCGTCCTTCTCGAGCAGGCGCTGCCCGATCAGCAGCAGCCGTCCGTTGGCGCCGCCGTTGGGGTCCGGTGCCCAGGCGATGGTCGGGGTGGCGCGGAAGTACTTGCCGTCGACCGTCTCGGGGCGGATGCCGAGGTCGGTGACGCTTCCCCAGTTCCAGCCGTCGGCGGAGGTGCGGTAGTGCACCACGCACTGGTACTGCCCGCCGGGAGTGCAGATCTCGTAGCTCATGAAATAGGTGCCGTCGGGGAGCTTGCGCACGACCGGCATGCCGGGCCGGTCGGTCTGCAGGGAGCTGGCGACGGTGTCGTGGCGTCCCTGCCAGGTGACGCCGTCGTAGCTGCGTACGGCGACGAGTTTCTGGCTGTGCGCGGCGTCCGTCTCATCGGAATAGTGGCAGACCAGGGCGCCGTCCGAGGCGATGGAGAACTCCGGTTCCCACAGGCCGCCGGTGCCGGTGGCGACGGCGCACGCGGAGAGGTAGGACCAGGTACGGCCCACGTCGTTGCTGCGCCAGATCCGCAGCGCCATGCGACGGTCGGGCTCGTCCTGGCCGGCCGAGGAGGCCCAGAGCAGGGTGCCGGCCGGCAACGCGCCGACCTGCCGGGGAAGTTCGAACAGAGTGGTGCAGCAAAGTCCCTGGCCGGACGCGGACTCGGGGTCGGAGACCCGGCCGACCTCGTGGAAGGTCGCGCCGTTGTCGGTGCTCTCGTGGATGGCGCCGATGCCGTTGTTGCCGTCGAAGGTGACGACACTGGCCAGGACCCGGCCGTTGTCGGCGCCGTTGTGGGCGAGCCGGACGGCACGCGGGTACAGGCCCGTGCCGTCGCGCAGCGGGGTGCCGGTGGCCGCGGGGGAGACGGCGTCCGTCGTGGACGGGGCGGTGGACGCGGGGGCGGCCGCGACGGCTGGTGCGGCGAGCACCGTGCTCAGTACCGCGGCCAGGACCGGCAGTACGGCACGGGGGCGGTGGCGTCTGAGGGCGTGGAACAGTCGGAACATCAACACGTTCCCCTTTCCTTCGAGCTTCGCAGAGCTCCCCGGGAGGCGAGATCCGCGTCAGGTTAGAGCCGGATGTACATCGATGTAAACCGGTGTGCGTACGCAAGAGCGTCGGGCCGTCGCCGCTTCCGTCCGAGCCCGCTGCAGCCCCAACCGCATGAGCGTCATCGCCGCCGCCGTCCTCACCCTGGAGAGGCAACGCTGAAAACGCTCAGCAATTCCCTTGCCCTCCCGGTGGATTCTCACGGACGCTCGGCCCGTATGTGCATCAGAGGAGGACATGACGCGTGAGCAGGAGTGAGCTCGACCGGCGGCTCGTGACGGCGGTCCGGGCGGGGGACGACGAAGCGGTACGGACGCTGCTGGACGAGGGCCCCGACCCGGACGCGATGAGCACCGACGGGCTTCCGGTGCTGTGCGCGGCCGTCGCGGCGTACGACGCCGCCGTCGCCGACGCCCTGGTCGAAGGCGGGGCGGACCCCGACCGGATACTGCCGGACGGGACCACGCCGCTGTGGCGGGCCGTCGACGGCGGCTCTCCGGCCGTCGTCACGGCCGTCCTCGGCGAAGAGCCCCGGCTGCGCCTGTCGCAGGACGCGCGCGAACGGTTGCTCGCCCTGGCCCGGACCTGGTACGAGACGGGCGCGGTCGAGGAGTTGCGGCGCCGGACGGGCGCGCCGGGACCGGCCGAGACGGTCCGCGTACGGGACGCCCCGGACGCGCACGACTGGGTCGACCAGGTCTCGCTCGGCGGCCTCACCGTGCGGGCCGGGCACGCCGGCGTCCTGACCGCGCTGGAGTGGGCGTTCCGGATCCTGACGCCCGTCGACGAGCTGATCACCCGCGCCCTCGACCGCTCGGACGAGGAGCACGCGACCTGGTGGGAGGTCACCTGGGTCCTCCTCGAACGCCGCAGCTTCGAGACCTGGTCGGCCGTGGTGGCCCACCGCCACCACCCCGACCCGGCGCACCGCCGCTTCGTGGTGGACTACCTGCGGACCCGGGGCATCGTCGTGTACGACTCCCCCTACGCGGAGCGGGAGGGCGACTTCCTGGCCGCCTGGGCGGCGGAGGAGACGGACACCGAGATGCTCGTGAAGGTGCTCGACGCCTTCGCCGGGTACGAGCACCCCGGCCTGGAGGCCGCCGGACTGCGGTACGCCGGTCACCCCGACACCCGGGTCCGCCGGCAGGTGCCCGCGCTCTTCTTCCCCGGCGAGGGCGCTTCCCTGACGCCCCTGGTCAGGGAAGCGCTGCTCACCCTCACCGGCGACCCGGACGCCGCAGTGCGGCTGAACGCCTGCCAGGTGGCCGTGGGCGACGACGATCTCCTCCCCCACGCCGTGCGGGCGCTGCTTGTGCTGGCAGAGGGCCCGGACGCCGGACTGCGGAGCGAGGCCGCGCGGCTCCTGGCCTCCTGCCGGGACCGTACGCCCGCTGTCGCCGACGCCCTGGTCGCGCTGCTCGACGAGGACGATCAGGTCACGCGCCTGGAGGCCGCCTACGGCCTCGCCCTGCGCGACGACCCGCGCACCGCGGAGGCCATCGAGCGGGTCGGGCCTCTCGGCAGCGACTTTGTGAACGACCATCGAGACAGCGCCCTGCAGCGGTGGAGGTGGAACAGGGAGCACCCGGCCTCCGCCTGACGGTGTCCTCGGCGTCGAGCAGTCGCCAGGCGGAGAGAGCGACGCCGGCGCAGCCCGCCGGCTCAGGGCTGCAGCTCCTTCCGTCGCCCCGACCAGAACTCGAACCGCACGGGATCGCGCACGTTGTCGTCGAGGACCGCGCGGTAGACGTCGAAACTCCTGACGGTCACGCCGTACTCCGGACGGTCGGCCCGAGCCCGCTTGATCTCGATGACGGCCGCGCGGACCTCATCCGTCGGACGCGGACGCAAGGTGGTCAGGTGCGCGGTCGACGGCCGGCGTTCGGGCTGGTCGAGGAACCAGACGTCGAGGTTCCGGAACGCCGACCCGGCCTCCCGCGCCTACCACGGCAAGCAACGAGCCCGCGGCAAGACCCACACCCAGGCCTTCCTCCGCCTCGCCCGCCAACGCATCAGCGTCCTGTTCGCCATGCTCCGCGACGGCACCTTCTACGAATCCCGCACTCCCGAAGACATCGAACTCGCCGCATGACCCCGGCAAGCCGAACCATCCCAAACCCAACCTGGGCGCCTTGACGAAAGACATAGAGGCACCCCCCAGGTGGGCGAGGGTGAGCAGGGCCTGGTGGCCGGCGGCCAGGCGCCGCCATCGGCAACCGATCGCGCGGCGGTGCCGCCACAACTGCTGTGCGAGGAAGCGGAGTTCTCACCGCCGGCGAACATCTGCACCGGCTGGGACAGCAGCTCGGCCTCATCCGGGTAGCGCCCGAGGTGAGCGGCCAGGGCATCCGAGATGGCGGCATCGCTGATCGCCACGGGCCACCTCCGCTCCGTCCCAGGAGCGAAGCTCCCGGTCGCCAACGGATCGGATACGGGCAGCGAGCACACGCACAGACAGCTCCAGCGAAACTCCGTGGCATACGGGAAGGCTCGCACTCCACAAGTCGGGAGCAAGCGAGTGCGGACCAACGCACCCATCCGGACGTGCGAGCACCCTCATCGGCGATTCGGCCAACCACCCAAGTTCGCAAACCCGTTGCGAGAACTGGATCCATGCATCCTCCACGCGCCGCTACCCGCTCTACCGCGGGATTCCAGGACCGACTGAAACACATGTGTTCGAAACCGCGGTGACGTCGTTGGACACACCGAGACCACCATCACGTCTACGAGGAGGAACACATTGACGCAAGACGAACCAGGCAGCGGCAAGACCGTCAGCCCACCGGAGGGCGGCGCCCCGGCCAGTGTCTCGGCTGCCGAGCAGGAGCTGTACGGCGGCCGGCTGCGCTACGACCAGTCATTCGTCCGCCACGAAGGGCCGCTGACCCGGCTGAAGTTCGGGCACATGGCGGCTGCGCTCCCGCGGATGGTGGGCATGGTGCTGCACACCGGCTGGGGGACGGACCGGCGTGCGCTGACCGGGGTCGTGGCGGCCCAGCTCGGACAGGGGATGACGGCTGGCTGGGGGCTGGTGGCGGTCAACAGCGTTCTCACCCAGCTGTTCGCCGACGGTCCGACCGCGGACAAGCTCCGCGAGGCGCTGCCGTCGCTGGTGGTGCTCGCGGTCGCGGCGGTGGCGACCGCGGTGCTGTCGGCGTGGTCGACGGCGATGTCGGGCCGGCTGGAGCCGCAGGTGGAGCGGGCGGTCTCCGCCCGGTACTACACGGCCGTCACCCACGTCGAGGTGGAGGCGACGGAGCGGCCGGAGGTCCAGCGGGTCCTGGAGGCGGGGAAGTTCGGCACGGACTCGGCCCGCAGCATGCTGCGGCTGTCGGTGGGCGTGGGCAACGTGGTGATCGGCATGGCGGCGGCCGCGATCGTGCTGGCGGCGCTGCACTGGACCTTGCTGCCGATGCTGCTGGCCATCGCTCTGCCCAAGGGGTGGGGCGCGGTCCGCTCCGCGCGCCGTGATTACCTCTCCCGTCTGAACTGGGTCGATCACCGCCGTGCGATCGCCTCGCTGCTGGCGTACCTGACCCGTCCGCACGCCGCCGGGGAGATCCGCGTGCACGCCGCCGGCACGAAGCTGTTGTCCAGCTACGAGGAGATGTCCAGGCAGACGGAGGCGGAGCAGCGGCGCCTTGCCCGGGCGCAGGCGTCCACGGATCTGGTCGCCGGCGGCTTCGCGGGGCTCGCGTCGCTGGCCTGCTACGGCGTGCTGTGGTGGCTCCTGGCCTCCGGTGGGCTGCCGCTCGCCGTCGGCGGCACGGCGGTGATCGCCATCCGCACCTCGACGGCACGTCTGACGTCGCTGGTGCAGCAGGTCAACCGCTTGTACGAGGAGCTGCTGTTCCTCACCGACACCGAGGACGCCATCAAGGTGGCGGGTGAGAACGCCATCCCGTCCTCCGGTACGCCGCTGCCCGCGCCGACTCTGGAGGTGCGGACGGAGGCGGTGTCGTTCACCTACCCGGGCGCCGAGAGTCCTTCGCTGAAGGGCGTGAGCGTGCGGGTGCCCCGGGGGAAGGTGACGGCCCTGGTGGGGGCGAACGGCTCGGGAAAGACTACGCTCACGAAGGTGCTGGCCGGGCTGCTGCTGCCCTCCGAAGGGAACGTGTGGTGGGTGGGTGAGTCGGGCGAGCGGGTCGAGCTCCGCGAGGCGGACCGCGCCCAGGTCTTCAGCGCCGTAGGGCTGTTGGCGCAGGACTTCCCGCGCTGGGAGATGACGGCCGCCGCGAACGTGGCCATCGGCGCCGGCGACCGGCCCCGGGACATGGACCGCGTCCGCAAAGCCGCCAGGGAGGCGGGTGTACTCGACCTGATCGAGGGCCTGCCGCACGGCTGGGACTCCATCGTGTTCAAGGGCTACGAGCGAGGTGTCCAGCTCTCGGGCGGACAGTGGCAGAAATTGGGGTCCGCTCGAACCCGGTACCGGCAGGCGCCGTTCCTGCTGGTCGACGAGCCCACCAGCGCCCTTGACCCCCATGCGGAAATCGCCTCGTTCCAGGGGCTGTGGTCCCTGGCCGAGGAGGGACACGCGGTCGTGCTCGTCACCCACCGGCTCGCCGCGACCATGAACGCCGACCACATCTACGTCCTCGACCAGGGACGCGTCGTCGAGGACGGCACCCACGACGAGCTCATGGCCCGCGCGGGCGGCCTGTACCAGGGCATGTTCACCGCCCAGGCCGCCCAGTACGGGCTCACGCCCGCGGCCGACGCGGTTCCCGGCCCCCGCGTCACCCAGCCGTCCGACCACGAGACGGCGAGCTGACCCACCAGCGCGGCCTCCACAGCCCCGCCCCCCTACGTCGAAGGCGAAACGACGCTCATGCCGCCCAGCTCCTCCTCGATCCGCAAGACCATCGACGCGTACCTCGGCCGCCACCCTGACGAGCGTGACGCCCTCGCCGCGCTGCTCGCCGCGTTGCAGCGGCCCGGGCACGGACCCGATCGACTGGCGTCTCCTCGACGGCTCCCACCCCGACGACCGTCAGGAGTGGCTCGATCTGTTCCACAGCGACGAGTCGATCCTGCTCCAGCACGACGGCGAGCCCCTCGACGCCCTCCCCCGCGGGCCGGTGAGCGGCGGGCACATGACGTCCGTGTCCACCTACACCCCGCCACGGTCGAAGCCCTCCAGGCCATGGAACTCGGACCCGGGCAGCGCTGTCTCGAGCCCGGCCCCGGTCCCGGAGTCTCCCTCGCCCTCGCCGCGGAGATCACCGGCCCCGGGCTCGTCGTCGGCGTCGAGCGGGACCGGCACATGGCCGCCTTCGCCCGCCGGAACCTCGACCGGCTCGGCCTGGACGCGACGGTCGTCGAGGGCGACGCGCTCGAAGGGCACGAAGCACGGGCGCCGTACGACCGGACCCACTCCGGCATCGCTTCCGGCAGCGGTGTTCCTCACGTCCCGGCGCCGTGGGTGGAGCAGCTCGCGCCGGGCGGCCGGCTGCTCACGACACTCGCGACCCGCACGCCGAGCTGGCCCGGGCAACTCCTCGTCACCCGCACCCCGGCCGGCACGGTCGAGGCGGTCCTGCGGGGCCGGTCGCGCGGGTACCGGTCCACCGCGGTGGGAGGCCGGTCCCTGCACGGCGCCGTCCACCCGCCCGAGCAGCAGCACCGGATCCTCCGCCATATCGGGCAGCTCGCGGCGGCCATCCACACCAGCGCCCCGCCGCAGCCGGCCAGCGGCACGCTGCCCGTGGGAAAGCAGCCGCCCCTGGCCGGTCCCGGCTCGTCGACGCTCCCCTCGACGAAGCCATCGGCCGCCTCGTCGCCCACATCCGGGACTTCCGGCCCGACATCGTCGTCACCCACGACGCCCTCGGCCAGTCGACCGGTCACCCCGACCACGTACGCACCCACCAGATCACCCTGCTCGCCGTCGAAGCCGCCGGCTTCGCCCACCTGTATCCCGAAGCGGGCCCGCCGTGGCAGCCGGCCGCGCTGTACGCGGCCGCGCACCCCGAGTCCGGCGTCGGCCTGCTCCGCCCGCTGCTCGAAGGGGTGGGAAAGAGGGTGCTCGCGGTCCCGGACTCCTATGTGCCCACCAGCGTCGACGTCACCCCCCTGGGCCGACGTGAAGTGGCGGGCGGTCCTCGCGCACCGTGGTGAGGTCGCACGCGAGCGGCCCCTGCCCGGCGTCCTCGCCCGCCTGCCCGAAGCCGACCGCATCGCCGCCGGCGTGCCCTTCGACACCGTCGCCGCGGCCCTGTCCGAGGCGCGGATGGCCACCGGCGGACGCATGGCCGTCACCACGCGCACCGACGGTGTCACCGTCATCAACGATGCATTCAACGCCTCCTCCGCGTCCGTCCTGGCCGCCCTCGAGCCCTGACCGAAGTGGGGCGCGGTCGTCGACGGATCGCGGTCCTGGGCGAGATGGCCGAGCTCGGCGGCGCCTCTGTCGAGTGGCATCGGCGCGTCGCTGACGCCTCCGCCCGCGTCGGCCTCGCCCACCTCCTTGTCGTCGGCACCGGAGAGGGCGCCGACGTCCTGGTCGGTTCGTACTGCCTGACCCTCATCAGCCGCGGCGTCTGGGAGCTCGGTTACTGGGCGGTCAAGGAGCAGCGCGGACGCGGATACTCGGTGGAGGCCGCTCGGGCCCTGTGCGACTGGGGCTGGGCCACGCTCGACGTGCACCGCATCGAGTGGTGGGCCATGGCCGGGAACACCGGCTCGCGTGCCGTCGCCGAGAAACTCGGCTTCACCGTCGAAGGGACACTGCGCAATCGCGGCATCGCCAACGACGGCAAGCCGCACGACTGGTGGGTGGGCGGACTGCTGAGACCCTGAGTTCGGGCCGGTGTTTCGCCGGCTGCGTTTTACGACTTGGTCCGCGATTGAGGTCTGGGCGTGCTGACCTGGCGGGTCGGCTGGTGGTTGACCAGCAGGTGGCCTGCCGGGCGAGCATGGGCTCGGTGCTCGGCTTGCGGCGGGTCGGTCGGCGAGCCGAACGGTCCGAAACCGATGAAGTGATCGCCTGGTGGGTCGCTGCGTAGTCCTCGCGTGGGCCGGTGCAGCGCTGGAGCTGGTGCCACTGCCGCAATTCGGTGTTGGCGTGCTCGGCGCAGATCCGCCGCGAGGACTGCCGTCTGCGCGTCTCCCGCCAGGCGTACTGCTCGCCGACCGGAACGAACACCCGAGGCCCTTCGTCCGGACGAAGACCGCCGACGGCGTGTGAGACCACCACGCAGACCGGGCCGGGAAGGGCCGGGCCGTTCGCGAGCCGTCGGCGCTGGCAGCCGGTCAGCCGGTCAGCCGGTCAGCCGGTCAGCCGGTCAGCCGATGATGGCGACCGGGGCGTCCCAGGCGTTGCGGTCGACGGTGATGGTGTGGCCGCCGCGCGTCTCCTTGCTGTTGGCCTTGTACTGGTGGCCGCGGCTGTGGTCGGTGTACAGCTTCGGGTCCCAGGGCCAGTCCTTGGTGGTGGTCTCCTGGCCGTTCCACAGGGCATACCAGAGGTTGCCCGGCAGGTCGGTGCGGTTCTTGGCGGTGGCGATCGCCTTGGCGCTGGAGCTGCTGAAGCCGTAGAGGCCGGCGCGGTAGGTCTTGGCGCGCAGGGTCTTGGTGAAGGAGCGCACGTAGGTGAGGGTGGCGTCGTTGCACGCCTTGTCGGCGATGTCGTACGACTCCATGTTGAGGTAGATCGGGCTGCCGGCCTTCATGCCGAGGGCCGAGGCCTTGGCGATCGCGTCGTTGGCGTTGGCGGCCCCGACCGAGGCCGCGGTGGCCGCGGTGAACCTCTCCTTGTTCCGGCTCTTCTGACAGGGCGGCTGGGCGCCGACGTACAGGGGGATGACCCGCCACCCGAGGGTGTCGACCGACTTCACCCAGGGCTTGGTGAGGTTGGGCTGGGCGCAGCCGCGGTTCTTGCCGCCGATGTAGACGGCGACGCCACCGTAGTAGGCGTCCTTCTTCCACGCCTTCATCGCGGTGAGCGAAGGTGCCGTGCAGGCGTCGAACGCCCGGCCGGTGTAGGTCTTCTGCGCCGGCCACGCCGTAGCGGCCATCGAGGTCTGCGCCACGATCCCGGCGCCGGCCACGACGACGACGCCTGTCGTCGCCAGGGCGATGTAACGGCCTTTTCTGGACAGCCGGTGCTTCGGCATTTCCCCACCCCATACACGATCGGGCTCCGGTTACTCGGAACTCGCACAGCTTATACAGGCACGGCGGAACCAGAGTGACCGGCCAACATTCTCCTTGCTCCGGTGGTTGCCCTTGTCGGCCGGCGGCGTCGAACGAGCCGGGAACGGAAACAGCGCTGAGGGGCGTCCAGGTAAGTGGCCGTGGAGCGGGCCGCGGTGGTCGGCGCGCACCTGGGCGGGCATGCGTCGTAGCGGTCGGCGTGGAGGATGCCCTGACGGCGACGTGGTAGCCGGCGTCCAGGGCATAGCGTGCCGTCAGGTCGGTCGGAGCGACGAGGAAGCGCCGTAGTGCCCCGGTCCGAGAGCGGCGCGCCGGGGCCAGGGGTTACGTGGGGTTACCAGGCCGGTTTCGTAGGCGAGGGACGCGGGTCGGGCGCGGAAGCCACTGCGGATGAACTGCTGGTCGTCAGCCAGCAGGACACGGATCTCGACGCCCCGTTCGTGGGAAGTTCGGCCTGGGCAGTGAAGCCGCCCGCGCTGCGCGGCTCGGTCCGCAGTCGGCTGCCCAGGACCGTGACGCGTTCGCGCCTGACGAGCAGCCCAAGGCCGGACGTCGACGCAGGGCGCGGAGTGGCCTTTCCGTCGTCGTCGACGCGGCTGTCGATCGCGGCGTCGTCCATGTCCAGCAGGCCCGCCGTGCGGAGGTCCCGCCGGCGGTCGGCCTGGGTACCGCCGACGCCGCGGCGTGCGAGGAGGGGAAGCAGCGGGGCAACACGTTCCCACAAATCGTCAGGCACAAGATCTTCCGACGCCTGAAGAACTCTGCCGCTCGCCGAGCCCACTGCCAAGCCACTGCGTCAAGCTCGTTCCGAAATGATCAGTAGGCGCTCGAAAGAGGACGTGCGTCAGGTGCCAGGGCGAGCACGCCACGCACTCTGGAGCGCCGACTGCACGTCTTCCCCGAGAACGAGGTGCGTCGTCCTGCCCGGCAGGGTGGGCAGCTCAGCCCAGTGAGTCACCGTGTCATCGTCGGCGAGACCGTAGGGCAAACGGACGATGCCATCGGAGTCGACGAAGCAGTCCCTGTGTTCCGTCCCGTCCTCACTCCAGTGCCGAGTCGTGAAGTACATCGGCCTTACCAGCCAGAATGCCTCCCCCGACGCGTTGCCGGACTCAGCGGTGTCGGCCGGGAACCGGCCTGTGATCGCCGCTGCCACCGGTGCACCGGCCGGCGGCAGTTTCTCGCGTGCGTCGACCCAGGTCACCTGGGTGTTCAGATTCGTCATCCCTCTCCTCGGTCAAGGTTCGGAGCCCGTTTCCCGCCCTTGCGCCCGTACATCGGCAAGACCGTTGCACCGATCTCGGTATCCGGTAGGACTGCCCAGCGCTTGTGCAGGTTGCGTAAGCCGGAACGAACACGGACCAGGCCCTCTCGGCTGCCGGCCCTTCCTCGCAGACCGTCGCGTCCACCACCGGCCGGCAGCGCGCCGGCGTCGGCCGGGGCGCGACGACCGCCTTCGTCACGAACGCGCCGTAGGAGGCGTACCCGGCGCAGGAGTGAACGGTCATCCGTGCCGGCGGTGTCTCGATCTCGTAGGTGACGAGGCAGCGATACGCGATCGGCAGTGCGAAGAGGAAGAGGACGAACCCGAGCACGCGGTGTTTCCGCCGCACGAGCGCGCGGCCGTCGGCACGGGGACGACGACGGCCGCACCGGCCCGGTGAGCGGCGGCGCCCGCACGGCTCAGCGCCCCGGCGACCGCGTCATGCACCAGGTGAGCGGGCCGCCGTCGGGCAGCGGGACCTCGGCGGTGACGGTGAAGCCGAGGCGTTCGTAGAACCGGACGTTGCGCGCGTCGGAGGTCTCCAGGAAGGCCGGGGTACCCGCCGCCTCGGCCGCCTCCAGCCCCGGCCGCAGCACCGCTCCGCCGCGTCCCCGCCCCTGGGCGTCCGGATCCACCCCGACAGTGGCCAGGAACCACACCGGGTGCGTAGGGCGATGGGGCGCGAGAGCCGCCTCCGCGGCCTCGTACGCCGCGGCGCGGTCACCTGCCAGCTCCGGGAGCAGGGAGCCGATCTCGGCGAAGGCCGGAGAGGGGTCCTGTTCGGGAGTCGTCCAGGCGGCCACCGCGAGACGGTCGTCGGTGACCCAGGAACGGCCGTAGCGCAGCGCAACGCGTGCCAGGAACAGTTCCTGCAGACGGCGGACGCGCCGCTCGCGGTCGTCGGCGGCGACGACGTGCCGGGTGAACGGATAGTCCGCGAAGGCGCGGGTGAGCACCTCCACGCACGCGGGTACGTCGTCGTGCGTGGTGGGCCTCGCTGACGGGGTGGTGACGGACATGGTCTGCTCCGGTTCCGGACGGGTACGGGGCGGGGGGTGTCCGCCGGTCAGGCGGGCATGGGCGCGGGGCCGCGCAGGCCGTTCCAGAGCCTGCGTTCGTCCGTCGCGGGATCGTCGAGCACGACGGGCGCGCCGTCGCCCAGGCGCATGACGGACCGGCGTCCGCCGTACGCGGGCCAGTGCGGCAGGCCGTCGGCGAGCGCGTCGGCGGGCTTTCCCGTGCGGGCGAAGGAGAGCCAGGCCCCGCGCATCAGGTCGGAGAGTTCCCGCGGGGCGCCGGGGCCGGTGAGCGGGGAGGCGAGGTTGCCGAAGACGTGACCGACCTCCGCCATGTGGCAGGCGCCGAGGGCCCCGTCGAGCGCGGGGGAAGGGTGGGCGAACTCGTACACGAAGGTGTCCGCTCCGTGTGCGGCGCGGCACTCGGCCACCCGTAGCGCGGGAACACGGTAGGCGTGGTCGTTCATGGCCGCGGACAGCAGGTCGCCCGGGGTCGCGCCGGGGTGCTTCGCGGCGTAGACCGCGCGGGCCTGCGCGGGGTCGAGGCCGAGTCCGGCGAGGAACCCGGTCAACACCTCGTCCGTGATCCTCGGCCCCATCCCCAACGGGACGAGGAAGAGCCGGAATTCGTCGCTGGTGGTACCGGTGAGCAGGTCGATGTCGCGGCCCGCTCCACCGGCGATCGCATCGATGGGGCGCTGCGGCAGGGTGGTTCCGTCCACGACGGGCAGCACGGTGGTGCCGCCGCCCGCCGACTCGCCCCACTGCCCGGGATCGGTGGCCCGCGCGATCTCCTGGCCCAGTGCTGCGTTGGCGGCGACGAGCCGCTCGGGCGGTACGGCGGCCAGGCCCTCGCGTGTCGGCTCCGCCCCGGCGAGGGCGGCCAGCCGCTCGGTGACGCGGCGGGCGACGTCCTCGGGGTGGCTGTGGTGACCGGCTCCGCTCTGCGTGACCGCCCGCCGGAACAGCCCCCTGGCCCGCGGCATGGCCATGAGCGTGGTGATGCTGATGGCACCGGCGGACTGGCCGAAGACGGTGACGTTGTCCGGGTCGCCGCCGAACTGGCCGATGTTGTCGCGCACCCATTCCAGCGCGGCGATCTGGTCCAGCAGACCGAGGTTCGCGGTGCCGTCGGGGAGCAGCAGGAAGCCCTCCGCGCCGAGCCGGTAGTTGAGGGTGACGCAGACGGCGCCGTCCGTGGCGAGCCGTGTGCCGTCGTAGGAGGGCAGTGAACCGGAGCCGTTGCGGAACGCGCCGCCGTGGATCCACACCATGACCGGAAGCCGTCCTCCGGTGCGTCCCGGGGCCGGCGTCCACACGTTGAGGTTCAGACAGTCCTCACCCGTGTTCGCCGCCTCTTCCAGCAGGGCGGCCATCGCCGGGTGATAACCGGGCTGCGGCGCGGCGGGCCCGGGGGTGAACGCGTCGCGTACCCCGTCCCAGGGCTGCGGCGGCCGGGGCGGCCTCAGGCGCCGTGGACCGAACGGCGGGGCCGCGTAGGGGATCCCCAGGAACGCCGCCACCTCGCCCTTCCACTGTCCGCGGATCCTGCCTGCCGGGGTGGGAACGGTGACGTGCATGGGGCCTCGCAATCTGTGATCTTGCCCGGTCATCCTCTCCGGACGTTCGGGCGACGGACAAGCCGTTTTCCGACCGGTCGGCCCGAATGCGGCGTGGTCAGGCCGTCACGAGGCTCCAGTAGGGCTTGGTCGTCTTCACTCGCGGATGGCGTGTCCCTTTGCTCATGGGTGCCGTTGTGGTGGTGTGGCGCCTGGGGAGCCGGCCGTATTCCATCGTCTGCGCCCTCGAGCCCGGCCGCAGCTCGTGGACCGCACCGCTGGACGCGCTTCGGCCGGCACCCGGGGACGACGCCGCCACGGTCACCGCCGGGCAGCTGCGCGAGCTGGTCGAGCGATTGATCACGGCAGGCCAGTGGCAGGCCGGCGACCCGGACGTCCTCGTCATCGCGGACGCCGGCTACGACGCACCCCCTCTGGCCTTCCTCCTGCGGGATCTGCCCGTGCAGGTGTCGGCCCGGATGCGTTCGGACCGTGTCCTGCGCGGGGCCGTCCCGCCCCGCCTGCCGGGCACGATGGGACGCCCGCCCCGGCACGGTGGCGAGTTCGGCTTCGGCCAGCCCGGCACCTGGGGCACCCCGGGCACCGAGACCGTCACCGACACCCGGCTCCACGGCACCGCCCTGGCCCGCTCCTGGGACCGGCTGCATCCCAAGCTGACCCACCGCCCCTCCTGGGCCGCAGCCGACGGAACCCTCCCCATCGTCGAGGGAACGGTGATCCGCCTGGACATCGACCACCTGCCCAGCGGAGCCACCCCCAAGCCGGTCCGGCTGTGGTGGTCGGGCACCGACGCCACTCCCGCGGACACCGCCCGTCTCCGGCGGTCCTACCTGCGCCGTTTCGACATCGAGCACACCTTCCGCCTCTTCAAGCAGACCCTGGGCTGGACCTGCCCGAAGATCCGCACCCCCGAGGCAGCCGACCGATGGACCTGGCTGATCATCGCCGCCTACACCCAGCTGCGGCTTGCCCGGCCCCTGGCGGCCGACCGGCGCCGGCCCCGGGAGAAACCCAGCCCGCCGGACAGACTCACCCCCGCCCGCGTCCGCCGCGACTTCCGGCACATCCGCCCAACCACCACCTGCCCGGCCCAGGCACCGAAACCCTCCCGACCCGGCCCCGGACGGCCACCGGGCCAAAAGAACACCCGGCCCACATCCCGCCACGCCGTGCACCCGCCCCGCACAACACCGGCAGCGAAACAGCGAACGAAGAAGTCGACCACCCCACGTCCCCGCCGCACAGGTGTAAGGACCAAGCCAGGTGACGGCGAGTTCGCAGTCGTGTCGCAGAGCGCGCCCGTCACCGACTCATGACCCGCCGTGGTCGTCGGTCTCGCGTTCGAGCGCCTCGCTGCGGAAGCCGGTGGCCTCGTCGGCGTGGCCGTCGTCGACGGCGGCCCTGGCCGCCAGGCCGAGCGTGCTTGCCGGTCAGCGCGTCCGGGGCATCCGGGGACGGTGCCGAGATCGACGCCGCGTGGATCGCCACTCCGTCATCGGGCTCCGAGCCGCTGCTCGGTATCCGGCCCGGCCTGCCCGGACGGCCGCCCATCGTCCACTCCGCGCGCGACTGGCTGACGAAGCTCCAGCTGGTCGCCGACGGCTTCGGTGTGACGACGGCGCCGTCCCGGCTCTCCCCGGTGGTGCCGCCCGGGGTGAGCCTGCTGCGCGTCGACGGCGCACCCCCGAGGTCCGCCGGGGGCTCGTGGCACGCCTCTCCGGCCGTCCCGCCCCGGCGATCACGGCCGTCACCCGAGCGATCCCTTCGACCGCCTGAACCGCCACCGAAGCCGCGCACGATCGCGTGTCCCCCAGTACGGCCGGCCGGGACCGGGCGGCGCCCTCCACCGGCTGGGGCGGGAGACGGTGCGCGGCGCCCGCCGGTTCGTGCGCAGCCGGACGGGCCCGGGCCCGTATCGCCGCCCGGACGCTGGAGGTACGGGGCCGGCTGCGCCGCTCCTGACGCCACGCGCCGGGCATCGGCCGGCGGTACGCGATGACTCCCCCGCCGCGGCGTCCGGCGGCCGGTTGTGCGCCGGTACGCCGCGGCGGGAGCGCTCGCGCTCAGCCGACGGGCGGCATGTCCGTGGGCGTGGAGTCGAGGCCGGCCCTGCGCTCACGCCAGGCACCCCGGGTGAAGTCCGGGATCTCCACCGGACGACCGCCCTTGGCCAGCGACGTGACGCTCAGGGGGACGGGTGAGCACCAGGCTGCCGAGTCGTAGACGTCGATGTCCGGCACCAGCCCGACCCGCATCAGCTGGACGGTGCGCCACTGCAGGACGTAGTCCATGCCGCCGTGGCCGCCGTTGTTCGCGGCGTCGTCGCCGACCTTCTGCCACAGCCAGTGGTCGTATTCCTTGCGGTAGGTCTCGAAGTCGCGCCAGCTGTGGCCGCTGTGGTCCGGTTCCACGTAGATGCGGGCACCGGTCGGGGCGGGTCCCGCGTAGTCCTCGACGATCCCCCGGCTGCCGGCCAGGGTGTTGATCCTGCTGTACGGGCGGGGCGAGCTCACGTCGTGCTCCGCGCGGATCGTCCTGCCCTTCGCCGTCTCGATCATGCAGGTGATCAGGTCACCGTTGATGTACGTCTCTTTCCAGGAGGGGTGGTCCCGGGGGACGAAGCGTGCACGGTAGTCGGCCAGCCCCTTCGGGGCGGTCGCGGTGGCGCGCAGGGTGGTCATGCGGTCGCCGCGGTTCACGTCCATGGCCGCCGCGATCGGGGCGAGCCCGTGCATCGGATAGAAGGAGGCGGTGCTGCGGGTGTGCCACAGCCGCCGCCAGGAGTCGGTGTAGTAGGTGTCGGAGAAGAGGAGTTCGCGCAGGTCGTGGAGGTAGCCGCCGTGGCCGTTGGTGATGTCTCCGAACAGGCCGTCGTGCGCGGCCCTGAGCATGGCCAGTTCGTTGCGGCCGTAGTTGCAGTTCTCGGAGAGCCACAGGTGTCTGCGGGTGCGTTCCGAGGTGTCGACGAGGTCCCACAACTGGCGCAGTTCCGTCGCGATGGGCAGCTCCACCTGGACGTGCTTGCCGCTGAGCAGCGCCGCGCGGCCCTGCTCGTAGTGGAACTCCCAGGGCGTGGCGATGTACACCAGGTCGATGTCGTCCCGCTTGAGCATCCGGGCGTAGGAGTCGGCGGAGCCGCCGTACTCGGCGGGGCGCGGGTGGCCCTTGCTCTCCAGGCGGTCGGCGGCGCGCCGGGCGCGGTCGGCGCGGATGTCGCAGACGGCGGTCACGGTGCAGCCGGGTACGGCCGCCCAGCCCGTGATCATGCCGCCGCCCCGGTTTCCGAGGCCGATGACGCCGACGCGGACGGTTCTGTGGGCGTCGAACGGGACCCCGATCATCGACTTCTGGCCGGGCCTGCGGCGTGGCGCCTGCTCGTCCGCCGCCGACGCGGCCGAGGCGGACGCGGCCGGGGCGGACGCGGTCATCCCGACCGCGAGTGCGCCGGTGGCGACGGCGCCGCCCAGAAGCAGTCGACGTGAGACAGCGGGAGTTTCGGACATGACGGCAACACTCCTCGTGGGGCGGGCGGCATCACGGGCGGGGCTGTCGAACACTTTCGGGGCACGACTCTGCGACGTCAGCGGTTACATGTCAATAAGCGCTCGATGCACAGCAGTTCCGAGCATTTCCACGCACCGCGGCGCCGTCACATACTGTCCTGCACGACTCCGTGCGTCGAGAGCGGGACGGGATCCCCGTTCGTGAAGTCACCCGGCGGAATACCCGGACGGTGGCCCTCGGGCGAGGACGGGGCCGGTCACGCCGGTCCGGGGTGAGCCGGGAGACGACGCGGTGGAGGCCGCCGCGGTGGAACGACAACACGAGGCCGGGCATCGGCACAGGTCGGTGACCGGGCGTCGCGCCAAGAGCTCGTGATTCATGGAGCCGTTCCTGCCGTAGGAGGTGCTGATCGTGTCGCTCTCGCTTCCCTTCTGATGCCCGAAGCCTCCGTCGGTCTGCTGGGCGGCGGGTCCCAGGGAAAGGATCCGCTCGTTCACGCCGCGGAGGAGGAAAGAAGGCGTCCGGAATGAGGTTCGACGGTGAGGTACACCCGAGAAGGGGTGTACAGACGGCTTTTGCTCCAACCGGGCGGAAAGGAACCGTCCGGGAGCCGGCTGTCCGCCAGGGAGCGAAGGGCCGACCGGATGATGCCGCGGTGCGGGCCGTCTTGTGTCCCGAGCGCGTTGACGGCCGCGGCGGTCGCGCACGCCCCGGAAGGAGCGCCCGCGTCGTAGACGGGGAATCCTCCGTCGGCGCCGCGCACGGCGAGCAGGACATCCAGACCACGCCGGATCGCGTCGTGGTAGGTGTGGGGGTCGAGCTGGTGCAGGAATCCGAGGGCGGCGGTGGTGCAGTCCGTATCGGTCGGCTGCGCGCGGTCGGTGTACGACCGGCCGCCGTTCGGTGCCGGACCTGCGCGAGGTGCCGGCCGATGCGGTGCCGGACAGGGCGCGGCGCACCGGCGGCGTGGAGAGCGAGTCCCGCGGTGACCGTGGACCAGGTGCCGGTGACGAATGGTATGCCGCCGTCGTCACGCTGGTGCGTGAGGGCGGTGGCCAGGCCCTCGTCGACCGTGGCGTGCGTGCCGGGCACATCTGCCAGGGCATGCAGGACCAGCGGATGGATGAAGAGGTTCCCCTCCCACACGGTGCCCTGCCGCTGGCCGGCTGCCAGCAGGGCGAGGTCGTCGGCGCCCGGCGGAGCTCTGCCGACGGCCCGGCCGAGGACGGCCTTGACCGCGGTGACCTGTCCGGCGGTCCACGGGTGCGGTGCTTTCATGGCGGTAGCGTCCGGGTACCGAGGGAGTGCGGCGGGGTCTGCGCCGAGGATGGTGAACACAGCGTGAAACAGGGCCTGTTTGCGGGCCCCGGCGAACTCCGGCACCTGGGCCGATCCCTGCGAGGACCTCGCGCCTCACCGGCGCGTTGTCCGGTCGCGGAACGGTGCCGGCCAGGGCCGCCTCCAGAGGGTCGCCGCAGTGCCGATGGCGCTCCAGGCAACGCATGACGCGGAAGCGAGCGGCTTGATGACGCTGCCCGCGCCGTGTCACGAGCGCCAGGGTGAGGGCGGACTCGATGACCCGGCTGCGGCAGGCGTCCCGAACGGTGCCGTCGGCTCCGACCCGGTTCGGCAACGGGGCGCCGACGGCTGGGGGCTCCCATGGCCGGCGGACCGTCGAGTCCGGCGGGGCGGCAGAATGGTCAGCCGTCGGATCCCGAGAGAGGACGGACACCATCGTTCGACAGCAACTGAGGCGCACAACCCTGGCATGCCTCACCACAGCGGCTCTGATGACCGCGGCGGCCTGTGCTCCCGCGGATCTCGGCCCGCTCCCCCCGCGCTTTTCAGGTCCCCCTCTGCCCGCGGACACAGCCGTGTCGGAGATCAGGTCGGCACTGGCGGCGGAAGGCATCGAGGTGAAGAGGGAACCACCGAACACCCTGGGCAGGTGCTACGAACGGCTCTCGGGACAGCACGCTCCGGAGACGGTGAATGCCGCACTGAAAGCCGCCTTCGCACGGGCCCGTTCCGAGTACGGCTGGCAGACAGGCCCCGACACGGGCACCCCGGCGCTCACCCTCGCCAAGGGCAATTGGACCGTCATAGCCGCCCGCCCCGTCACACCGGCCCAGGGCCTGCAGACACCCGTCCTCCTGTCGCTGACATGCCTGGATGGAGGTACCTCCTCCTCCGGAGTTCCCGAGGGATCGGCCACCGACCCGGCACTCAGCGGACCGCGCGACCGGCCGGCCACCGCCGGCGTACCCGATCAGGAGTATCCGCCTGCTTGAGGACGCGGGGCATAGGGCTGGGGTGCCGGTTTTCCGGTGTCCTCCCACTGCGGCGGATCATGCGTCAGGACAAGTCGGTGGCAGATCGAGGTGCCGATCGGGCAGGGTGGCCGGATGCATGAGTCTCCCTTGCCCGGAGGTTTCGTCAATGTGGTCGTTCGTGTCGGGGACACCGTGCGTCGTCCGGTCTCGGCCCGCTCGAGGTTCGTGGGTGAGCTGCTGAGGTTGTTCGAGGCCAGCGGCTGGAACGGCGCTCCGCGGTATCTCTGTGTGGACGACGACGGCCGTGAAGTACTCAGTTACATCGAGGGACATGTGGCGTGGGAACCGCGACAACCTGCCGCGGTGTCGGCCGACGAGAGCCTGGTGGCGGTCGCCCGGCTGGTGCGTGAGTTTCACGACCTGACGGCCGGCACCCCACTGGCCGGTGACCAGGAGGTCGTGTGTCACAACGACCTGTCGCCCAAGAACACGGTCTATCAGCTGTACGGGGGCGAACTCCGGCCAACTGCCTTCATCGACTGGGACCTTGCTGCGCCGGGCGCGCGGGTCCACGACATCGCTCATGTGTGCTGGCAATACCTCGGTCTGGGGCCATCGGTCACCTGCGTCGAGGAGGCAGCACGGCGCATGAGGCTGATCGTGGACGCCTACGGGTTGTCGGACCGGCAGCGTCTTGTGTCCACGATCCTGTGGTGGCAGGACCGGTGTTGGCGGGGCATCGAGTCCCAGGCTGATGCGGGTGACGTCGCCATGGCCCGACTCCGTGACGCGGGGGTGGTGGGACACGTCCGGGCGGCCCGTCAGTGGGTTTCCGATCATCGGGACGCGTTGGAACGCTCAGTTCGGTGATCGCACGAGCAACGCCGTTACGCGTGCCGGTCCTTGAGAGGAACACCATGTCGTAGAAATCGGCCATGAACACGAACCCGGCCTCGCAGGGGATCACCGTCGTGCGGGGCCGCGGTCAGTGCCGCAGCCGGGTGCCCGCGGCGTGCGGGCGGGGCGTCGCCGCTGGGCTGGGAAGGAGCGGTGACATGAGGCAGGGCTCCAGGTGCGGACGGAAGGCGGACGGCCGGCGCCGGCGCGGGAGCCGGCCAGGCCGACGCCGTCGGTGATGCAGGGGGTCTGGCCCTTGGCGTGGGAGTGCCAGTTGGTGCGGGCGCCGGGGGCGAAGCGCACCAGGGCGGCGGCCAGGCGGGCGGGGTCGGTGGGCGCTAGTGCCGCGGCAGGTGACGTTCGCCCCGTCGCGACGCCCGGCACGCTCCCCCGGAGGGGGTGCCCCCACTCGCCGCACCGGACGCCGCTCCTCACCGGGCGAACGTCGCC